>DATMFC010000309.1:0-6804 GCA_035556335.1 Planctomicrobium sp.
CTCTCAGGTCGATCTCGACGACCTTGGCGTCCGACTGTCCCTTCCAGAAGGCGTACAGTCCCGGAGTCAGCGTCTCGACATACCGGCCGTCGATGAACAATACGCCGACTTTGTCCCGCTCGACCGTGCAGATGTCCAGAACCCGCTGGGCCAACGGCGATCGGGCCATGATCTTCAATTCGTCATGCTGGAACCGCACAGTCCGGGCATCGATCACTTCAACCCGGACGTTCTTCTGACCCGTCCAGTAGGCATACAGACCGGCCGGAAGGACATGGCTGAACCGGTTCTCGATCCAGACCAGCGCCCGTTCATGGTCCTTCAGGTCCAGAACGACCGCGCGGTCCTTCAGCGCCCCGAACTTGACGATCAGGTCCAGCTTGTCGTGAGTCAACCAGGGATCACGCTGCGAGACGATGTCCATCCGGATCTTGCCCAGTGGGTCGAAGAACCAGTGGACACCGGCCGTTCGCAGTCCCCGGAACTCACCGTCCCGGAACAGCAGGCCCATCTCATAGCTGCGAATCTTGTAGCGCTTCATCAGGAACATTGTTGACCTCCCCGGCGGAGCCGGATTGTGCCGATCGTTGTTGTGCCGGGCACAGGCGGCAGTGGGCGGCATCGTTGCCGCGATGAATTCAAATGTGACACCCTCCGAAGGCAGAGCGTTCGCCGATCACACGGACGAATCGCGGAGTGTGGTTCCAGTGAACGTCTTCAGTGACGTCTGGGTGCTTCGGTTTCAAAGTGGCCGTCCCGGTCTCCCGAAGGATTCCGATTCGTGAACTTCGTCACGTTCACACTCTTCGGTCGCTGAAGAACAAACACCGTCTTCACGCACTACAGGGCGTCGTAACGTGCTGCCGGGACCAGTTCTCTCATGCGAATCACGGGTGACTCGCATGAAGTCCATCATCCTGGCCGATCAAAACGGACGTCTGTTTCCTTCAGGCTTCATGGTCAAGACGTTTGCAGCGTCTCGGCAAGTCGGTTACCAGCCGACGGGTTGGTGGTCGGTACGGGAGTCGAACCCGTGACTTCCAGATTCTTTATCTGGTGCTCTAACCATCTGAGCTAACCGTTTCTGACATCGCCCAATCAGATCCCATTCACGGAACAGGCAGAACCGAACCCTTCCGGGCAGCCTGCACGCCGCTGGACGAACGACATCAACGACTATTGACGAAGGACATAGAGAATGTCGTGAGGTTCGGGAGACTGTTAAGCGTTTCGATCTATTCCAAATCCGAGGTCCGACGCCGGTTGATTGTGATAGACCCAATCGATGAGAACCGGCATCAGATTTCCTCGAATTGTCGATCGATACGGCCCGTCATATCCGATCATTCTCAACAGTACTCGAATCAGAAGATCTTCAAGATGATCAATAACTGAGATAACATCCTGTATTGAGTAGACACTACCAGCACTGCCAAAAGCGAAGTAACCCTCATGAATTACCGCTCCTCGATATAGGGAGAGTACTCCAGGCCAAGTTGAATTCCTACAAATGGGGTTTATCCTATAGTAGCCGTCCAAAATATCGCAATCAGCGAATCCGAATCTCTCTGCGATTGATTTTACGGTGACGCCAAACGCCTTCTCTTTTCCGCACACTCCTCTGATACGACCGGCAATTCTTTCAAGAGATGTACGTTCCAATGCGGTTGATCCCTGCGAAATGGTCTTCACCTTTTTGACGGCTTCAGAGATGGCCAGATCAACAGCGGACTTTCGGATTGGATCAATGTTCGCGCCGAGATTGGTCTCTGCCAAGTCAAAATGTTTGCCAAGAGATTCATACGCTCGTACGAGCTGCATCTTTTGATATTCGAGACTTCCACTTCGAATGGCGCATTCATTAACGAGGAGTAACGGGATTGCGGATACCGATTAGCCAAATTGGGGAGAATCAAGGGCTTTGGTCAAAAGATAGCCAATTGCATCCGAAGTCCATATTCGCTGAAACTGATTCACTCCGCATTGGAAAGCGGGCTGAGAGAATTTGAGATGGATTCGTCTCACAAGATTTCCTGTCTCATCTAGAAGATCGATCCAGGGAGCACCGACAAAACATCCAACAGCCAATGACAACCAAGAAAGTAAGTGCATTGGAAACCACGATGTAGGATCGGACTTTTCAAAATCAAATGTCCGTTGCCCTATACTTCCAACCATTACCGAAGTGATGGCACGTTGACGCGAACCTCCCTGAAGTTGCTGCTTGAGATCCTCATATTCTTTAACACATTGGATAAATGCTGGTTCACCATCAAATCGAAAAGCGATCACTGGAGGTGGGGAAACGGGATTCAAATCGGAGTGAACATCATGTGGTACGTTGTGCGGTAACCAAAGCGGATGGTCATCGAGTTCATGATACCGCAGGAGGCTCGCATTCCAGATTAGATTGTAGAGCGGCAGCATCCAGTAATGTGGAGAACTGGCATTCTTTGCTTCAAATTCCGCACGAAGTGCACCGAGTCTCAACCGTTGAGGCTGGGGGATCGCTGAACCGACGACAATTTCTCGACCTTGAAGAAAGACGCGATCTTTTACTTCAAAGACACCGATTGTCGACTCTACTTTTGCTGATATCCATTTGACTCGATTCGTCGGAATCATCATGCCATTTGGCTGATAGACCTCATCAAGAACATTATACGACGTCGAATTCGCAGCGATAGTGACATCAATATCAGGCAAACCATCGTCGCCAATAACGACTGAAGCCTGTCCCGTGATGATTTCCTCTCGTCCCTCAATTTGTCCCGAAAAACGCCCTTGATAGGCAAGCTGCTCGGGCTGAATTATTTGCATGCTCATTTGAAGACCTCAAGACGATCAAACTTTCGACCAAACAAGCAATTGTTACAATGTTCCCGCCAGGAATTGAACCTGGTCTCCGAGCTTCGCGGGCTCGCGTGCGAATCCGGCACACTCCGAGAACCGTTTATATTGAGTACCCCGCCGAGGAATCGAACCCCGTCCGACTGCTTCGAAGGCAGTCATGCCGTCCATCACACCCGCAGGGCAGATTGCGAATCACTATCCCGACCTGGATTCGAACCAGGCCCTGGACCTTCGGAGAGTCCCATGCCATCCGCTACACCATCGGGATTTGTCTGCTTTCCAAGCACGAGCGTGAGGATTCGAACCCCATGGATCAGCTTTGGAGGCTGACGGCTCTCCCAGGAGCACACTCGTATCAAATGCTGCTCACAGGATATCCCATGAGCAACGGCTCATTTCTCCAGTTCCACCGTCCAGTAGGCTTCGCTGACGAACCTGGACCAGCTTTCGATCCGCATTCCGTGAGAACCGTACAGCGGCTGCCAGACCGGTCGGACCGGTGGTCGGCGCAGCGGCATCTTCGCCTGGTCCGGTGTCCGGTCCGCCTTACGGGCATTGCAGTCGATGCACGCCAGTACGCAGTTCTCCCAAGTGGAAGTTCCCCCCTGGGCTCGGGGCAGGACGTGATCGATCGTCAACTCCTCGCTCCCCGGTTGCTTGTGGCAATACTGGCAGGTGAACCGGTCTCGCTTGAAGATATTCCGTCGGCTGAACGTCACCACGTTCGACGGGAGTCGGTCGTAGAACGTCAGGACGATCACTTCCGGTACCCGCAAGCGGTTGTTCTGCGTACGGATGACCGGTTCTTCTTCACTAGGAACCAGGCGCGCCCAGTCGGACCAGTCATATTGCTGGTAATCGGTCGGATCGATGATCCGGGCGGTCTCGTTCCAAACCTTCACCAACGACCGGGCGACGGTGGCGACACCGACCGGCTGCCAGTTCCGGTTCAGGACCAGAGTCGGTCTGTTCAAGACTGCGGAAACCACAACAATTCTCCTCAAAAACGAACCCACCGTGTGACGCTCTCATTTCTGATCACGTCATCCACGGCACTCGATCCAAACGCCCGGTTTGGGGGAGGGTGACCGAAGGGAGTTGAACCCTTGCCTCCTGCTTCACAGACAGGTGTGCCTACCGCGTACACCACGGACACCATATTGGGGCTGCCGGTTGTCTTCCGGCACCCCCTTTTCTACTTCAACGACTAATCAATAAACGCGACGTGCCGCATGGCGATCGCCTGGGTTTCGGTGTTCATCAGCACCTGATGCCAACCGTTCAGCATAATCGTCTTATGATCCGCATGGCGGATCTTGCCTCGGACGAAGACCGTCGGGTTCCGTCGTTGCGTCACCCAGTGCAGGTGTCGCATCTCCGGTCTGCGGCTGATCGGCTTTTGACGTTCCCGTTCCGTCACGCCATGGGGATGCTATGTACTGACGTAAACCAGTTCGCCGCCGACCTGCGAAGTGAAGTCAAATCTCGCTTCCTGTCCCCGTAGTTCGGCATTAACTGCTGGCAATTCCCAGATGCTCGTTCGGGGTCGTTGCTCAGATTGACCGAACATGACTTGTTGATGAGACTTCATCGCTCTTTCAAAGGTTCAGCATTATGAAGGAATTTATTTCAAAACTCTTTGTTGGGGTCACGTTGGTCATCCTTCAAGGATGCGGGACTTTCAACAACCTCGTCCCTACAACTCCCTGCGCCGACGGACATGGTGGCGGTCCTGCGAACATTGTCTACGGCGGCACCCGCTCATCATTTTCAGATGGAAGTAGATGCTTGTTGCGCCCTCAAGAGCCACAGGAAGTTCTGGCGGGAGTTGCGATAATTGCTATTGATGTGCCGCTCTGCATCGTTGCTGATACTCTGACGCTTCCCATGACCGTCCAAGCTCATCACGAACGCAACCAGGTTGAGCAAGACAAACATCACTCGAAGCAGAGCGACGATTTCTGAATCTGTGTCTTCTGTGAACTCATCCAATTCTTGATCCGCATTGGGCGACCAGGATTCGAACCAGAAATGCCCGGTGAGAAGCCGGGTGTGATCTTCCGTTTCACCATCAGGCCGTGTGGACGTAAAATGGATTCGAATTCTCGATCTCGTTTTTGGATTCGCCGAACTCCGGCGGCACGAACCTGGGCCCGTGCACCGATCTGCGCAAAATGTCGTTCAATCAGGTTGGTATTCATGACACTCTCCTTGGCAAACTCCATCGGCCGCACGATGATCTTTAAGTATCGGACGTGTTCTGCATAAAGGTGGTTCGTAAAAATCTGGTACCGGATACCTCGTTTCCACCAGGAACAGTTGGATCGGAGCAGTAACGATGAGGTACGAAAAGGCAACCGACCAACGTCAATTCGCAAGAGCTGATTGGGGTATGTTTTCTCGCTATATCGAAATCGCCAGTGATGGCTACGCAAATCGTCAGGTCGACGTTTATGAAAATGGATACACCCTGCGATATGACCGTGATCAATGGGTTGACGACTTCGACATGCTTGCAGATGCCAATGTCGACAAGCTCAGGCAAACAAGGCAAAAGGCTGATTACTTGGTCGAGATGATTGAAGTCGCCGAGTTTGAACGAGTTTGGGAAGACTCGAAAACTGCTCCGAACCAACCACAACGGTACGATATGTCGCAATTCGCAGATGTTCCCAAACGACTCCAACGAACCAAGGAACAGATCCGGCGTCTTCCTCCCTGGATCGCAAATCTGTTTAATGACAATCGTGAATAACTCCAGTGGCCCGACCAGGACTCGAACCTGGAACGCCCGGTGAGAAGCCGGGTGTGATCTTCCGTTTCACCATCAGGCCGTGCGGATGTAAAGTGAATTCAAATTCTCTCTATCGTTTTTGGATTTGCTGATGCCTCGAAATCCAGATGACCTGTTTGATCTTCAAGGAAAGAACCTGCGACGAGTCGTTCCGCAGGTTCGTAAAAACATTGGGATACAGCGAGTTCGGGTGATGGCTCATCTCCTCACGTTTTTCGTCCTCCTCGCTTTCGGGGTTCTCGGCAGCCAGACGACAGGAGTGTTTTTTGTTTTCGGTGTTGGCTGCCTGGTGATTTTGCCGTTTTCGATCATTGGCATCCTCGCCGATCATCACCTGATGCGGTGGCATCAAAGACGATTGGCGGAGTGTGAACGGCGATTGAATGAATCTGAAACATTCGGTTGACCTCCGGAGTTGCAAGCGGAAGGGGAGGGGGTCGAACCCTCATCTCTCTTGCGGGAGAGCCGCATTAGCAATGCGGTCCGGCCAACCGTATCCGGCTCCCTTCCGTTTCAGTGGACTCACCAGGAGTTGAACCCCGATTTCCTGGTTGCAAGCCAGGCGTCCTCCCGTTGGACGAGCAGCCCGTATTCAGTGATCCCGGATGGAATCGAACCATCGTTACCAGCATGTCGGACTCGTGTCGTGCCGTTGGACCACGGGATCGAATTGTCATTGACCGGAGTGGGAGTCGAACCCACAAAATCATCAGGTTCTCGACCTGATCGCTTTGCCTGTTTGCGTACCCGATCATCAGGAAAATGGCCGGTCCAGGTGTCGCACCTGACGGTCGGAGCTTATGAAACTCCGCTGAGCGCTGGCCCACCGGCGTCGATCGTGTTCATCCCTCAAGGCTGACAGTGAATACCGTCAGTTGCAGGCCCCGGTATCGATCCGGGCATGCCAGCCGTATGAAAGCCAGTCGGGCACCTGCCCCGCCTGCAGTGACCAAGGGGAGATTCGAACTCCCAAGCCCATCCGGGCACGACGTTCTGAGCGTCGCGTGTCTACCAGTTGCACCACTTGGCCATGTTGATCAGTGACTCGTGCGGGATTTGAACCCGCGTCGCCGGCTTGAGGGGCCGGCATCCTAAACCGCTAGAAGAACGAGCCGTGTTGTCAGTGCGCCGGGCAGGAGTCGAACCTGCACTACACG
>DATMFC010000310.1:0-7478 GCA_035556335.1 Planctomicrobium sp.
CCCCGAAAAAGAAACGGGGCTGGTTCCGGTAAGAGAGAAGTGGGTAATAGTGCTGGGTCTTGAGTAAAAATCATGGATTGACACCAGCCCGAAGCGCCAGCGAGAGGACCATCAGAGAAAGTCTGCCATGTCTCAACGACATGGCAAGTCAACCGTAATGGTCCTCTCGCTGGCGCTTCGGGCTGGTGTGAGGAAAATGCGTGAGTTTCTGGTCTCTGACATGCATCATGAATAAACTTGAGAGAACGGACCGGAAAACCATTGGGAGTTTTGAACTGTCTGCATCTGATTCATCCGTCAGCATGACGATACTGGGGAGCGGAACCAGTGTGGGGGTCCCCATGATTGGTTGCGAGTGCCCTGTCTGTACGTCGAGCAATCCCAAAAATCACCGGATGCGGACCGGTGTCTGGGTGCGAAACGGCGACCGGGGTTTTCTGATCGACACCAGCCCGGAGTTACGTCTTCAGATTGTTCGTGCCCGGGTCAAGAAGATCGATGGCGTACTGTATACCCATGCCCATGCCGATCATGTTCTGGGGATGGATGATTTACGAACGTTCTGTTTCCGCCAGCCGGAACCGGTTCCTCTTTATTGCGAGGAAATCGTCGAACACGCTTTGCGTCGCATGTTCAGCTATGCGTTCAGTGATGACGATTCCCTGCATTCGCGTCCTCGATTGCGGTTCGAGCGAATCGGGACAGACCCCTTCTCCGTGGCCGGTTTGAATGTTCAACCCATCCGACTGATTCACGGGCGACTTTCCATTCTGGGGTATCGTATCGGTAATGTCGCCTTCTGTACGGATGTCAGTACGATTCCGGAGGAAAGCTGGCCGTTGCTCCAGAATCTGGATGTCCTCGTTCTGGGAGCGATCCGACATGATCCGCACCCCACACATTTCAATGTTTCCCAAGCCGTCGAAGTGGCTCGGAAACTGAATGTCCGGCAAACCTATCTCACGCACATTGCACATAATCTGGAACACGAAGAGACCAACGCCAGTCTGCCGGAGGGAATCGCGTTGGCATACGATGGATTGACCATTCCCATCTCTCTTCCTCATACGGAAGTGCTCTCATGACAACACAACAGAAAACGGAAATTCTGGTCGGAGTCTCTGGCGGAGTGGCCGCATATAAAACGGCCGACCTCGTCAGCAAGCTGGTGCAGCAGGGATTCGGCGTCAGTGTGGTGATGAGCGAATCGGCTCACCAGTTCATTGGCAAGACGACTTTCGAAGCACTCACCAATCGACCGGTCTACACCGGATTGTTCTCTCCTCAGGAACATTTTCTGGGAGAACATATCGGGCTGGCGCGACAGGCGAACCTGTACCTCATCGCCCCGGCCACCGCTCATCTCATGGGACGAATTGCCCACGGCCTCGCCGATGATCTGTTGACGACACTTGCTCTCACGGTGACCTGTCCGGTGATGCTGGCTCCGGCGATGAACAATGAAATGTGGATCAAACCGCCTGTTCAACGGAACGTCAGGCAGTTACAGGAAGACGGAATCCACCTGATTGGTCCCGGCTCCGGCTGGCTCAGTTGTGGAGCCGTTGGCCCCGGACGCATGGCGGAACCGGTTGAGATTCTGGAAGCGGTTCACAAAGTGGTGACGAAGGAGTCTTAGGAACGGTGAAGGAATAAGTTGGGGTGGCCGCGATTGCTTGCAATCGGGGCGGCGCAGCCGTGAGAGGCCGCGGACTCGATGCTCTCCATTCTGAGCAATCTCAATTCAGAACGATTCCCCATCAATCTTCGGACGAGGCAGGAGCAAGCAAAACGTGATCAATGGCCTCTTCTGGCTGCGCCACCCAGATTGCGAGCAATCTGGGCCACCCTGAAGCGGTTCACAAAGTGGTGACGCAGGGAGCGTCCCGGCCGCCGGAGGATTCGTCGATCGTCGTCTGATTGCGTCGATCGGGATTGAGTAACTTCAACAGACCGGGGAGCAACAGCAGGTTCCCCATCAATCCGCCGAACATCGAGATACTCACCAGAACTCCGAAGTACACCATCGGGACGAAGTTCGAGAGTGCGAGAATACTGAAGCCGATGATCAGCGCCACATTCGCCAGCAGCACGGCCAGTCCGGCGCTGTTCTGGGCATGTCGAACCGACTCCAGATGAGACTCCCCCTGCCGTCGGGAAATGAGATAATCGGTCAGGTAGAAAATCGTCGTGTCGACCGTTAATCCGATGGAGACACTGGCGATCATAGCGGTGCCGATGTTGACCGGAACTCCCACCCAGCCCATGCCACCGATCACCAGCACCAGCGGCAACACATTGGGAACCAGTGCCACCAGCCCGAGTCTCAGACTTCGAAACGCCAGCGACATGCACAGAAAAATTCCCAGCGACGCAAAGGCAAAACTGGTAATCTGATCTCCCAGCAGACTGGAAATCATATAGGTCAGCAGGACATACAGACCACTGGCCTGGGCATCCGGAAAATACTCTTTTGATTTGGTTTCGACTGCCTCAATCAACTGGAGTTTCACTTCGGCGGGTTGCTGTTCGAGTGCCCGGAGAACGATTCGCATTCGTCCTTCTTCCGGGTTATAAAGTGATGGCTCCAGCTCCGGTTGCAGATGCTGCATCATCTCCCGACGTTCCGTGAGAAGGGCATCACGAAACTGGGGAATGGCCCGAAAGAGTCCCCGTCGTTCTGATTCTCCCAGCGGAATTTTTGGCACCAGGTCAATGCCGTCTATGAGCGAGATGACCTTCGTTAAGCCTGTTCCGTCCGGAAGGCGGATGTCGCGCAGGTCGTCCGTCAGATCACGGATTTTGTTTAACGGTAACTGCTCAAAATTTTTCGGGACACTGAAAGAGACCTCCCAGGTTCCCACTCCTCCTAAACGGGATTCGTAAAACTCAATCGCCTGAACAATGGGACTGGAAGCACGAAAGTTCCGACTGAAATCAGTTTCCACCCGCAGCATCGTCAACCCGACAGTCCCGACTAACGTCAATAACAGAGTCGCGGCAACCACTTTTTTCGTGTGATAAACCGCCCAGTGTGATGTTCGGTTCAATTGCGAGGTCAGGAACGCCATCCCGACCGGCGGCCGCAGGTTGGATTGAAAGCGTCCGTCAAGAATTCCACAGGGAAGAATCAATGTTCCAAGGATCGGAACCAGCATCGTTCCCAGAATCATCATGATCGCGAAACTGCGCACCGGCATGGCACCGCTGATCAGCAACGACGCAAACCCGATGGCCGTAGTGACAGAGACCCAGATCATCGGCACAGCAAGGTAGGCAAATGTCCCCACAAACGCCTCTCGCCGGGGGAGGGTCTGACGTCTCTGCCGATAATTGACGATGACATGCATCGTGATTGCAATGGCGATGACCGTAATCAACGAGGTCAGCATGGAACTGACCATACTCAGTTTCAGTCCACTCAATTGCAGCAATCCGTTGGTCCAGAGCATCGTTCCCTGAATAATCAGAACGGGCAACAGCACCCATCGCAGATTGTGGAAGAAGAAGAGAATCACTCCCATCATCAGCACGGACGACACAAGCCCCAGACGCCAGCTGTCTTCGTCGACATACCGGAACATGTCATGAATCTGTACCGGTTCGCCGGCCACCATTGCTGGAGGATCATGCTGCGCAGCGAGTTCCCGAATCTGCCGAATCGTTTCCCGATGAGGCACTTTCGAAATGCCCTGATCCTGCAGGCGAAGGATGATGCAGGTTGTCTTGCCGTCTTCACCGATGAGAAGATGTTCCCCGAGTTTCAACAAGGCCCGTTCCGTGGCGGGCAGACGCAGAGCGACTCGAACAATTCCTGTCGCCCGGGGATTTCGTAATGTCTTCCAGAGATCCTGTGTGCTCTCGGCCTGAACTCCCGGTATCTGACTCAGTTGATCGGAGAACTCCCGAACGCGAATCAGTTCCGCCTGACTGGTCGGGGCGTCAGTCTGATAGGAGACCAGAACAAATTCATCCCCCCCAAACTCCGCCTTGCTCCGCAGGTAGTTTTGAAGGACAGGATCGGTCTCGTCGTAGAGAGATTCGATCGACTCATCGAGCGTCAATCGAGTCGAGGGCTCCCAGAGAGCCAGCGAAATGCCAACAGCCAGCAACGCAAACAACCACCGGCCCTTCGCCAGTAGATTTGCCCATTTCTCCCAGATGTTGCCGCTTTCCTGCATTTCGCGTGTTGTCTTGTTTTACATATTGAAGTGGAGATCCGTCGTGGCTCCCAATCTGTAGAAGAATACCCCGTAAAGGTCTGTGAGAGCTTCTATTTAGGTGTTGCCTTACGAATTTTTCAACAGATCGGCGTTGATTCCCCCTCCTCAGCCCGGCATTACTGTCGTTGCAACCGGTGGTGCTGGTCTACGCGGTGCAATCACGCACGTCTCCTTGACGGGTTTGTCTGATTCCACTGACCGCACCTTCTGCATCAATCGAAGGAACAGGGGGAAAGTTTGTTGGTTCGCCACTGAAATTTTGTACAATTTCCCTCAAGGTTTCACTGTTCAGGTGCGGTCGGGTGACTTGTTCGCATCATGCCAGCAGGGCGAACATGCAATGAACGTCGAACTTGAGTGGGCATGCTCATGCTGCTGACGCGACATGAGCATGGCACCCTGATTGCGAGATTCAATACTTTCAGAGCGTTTCCATCAGTCACGTGACCGTTTGATGGGCGGACCGGGTGCGGAAAAAACCATGAATGTGAATCGTCTTTCACGGGGACTCCTTTACGGGCTGCTCTGTTTATTGTTCATCGTTCCGTCTGCCGTTGCGGATCCGGTCTCCGATTACAATGTCGCCGTTGAGTTCTACAAGCAGAAACGCTGGCAACTGGCCGTCGATTCGTGTGAAGAGTTTCTCAAAAATCACCCGCAGCATGAACGGGCTCCCTCCGTTCGGCTCTACCAGGCTCAGGCGCTGCTGCATCTCAAAAAGTATGCGGAGGCCCGCAGTCAGTTTGAACAATTTCTGACGCAGGCTCCCGATCATCTGGATCGACCGCTGGCGATGTACCGTGTCGGAGAATGCAGTTCGTTCCTCGGGGACGATCTGGCGGTGGAAACCCAGTTTACCCAGTTTCTCAAATCTTACCCCAAACACGAACTGGCGGAGTGGGCGCTGCTCTATCTGGGGGAAGCTCAATTTCGTCTCAAACGCTACGAAGCCGCCGTAAAGACATTTGAGCAATCACTGAACAGCTACCCTGAAGGCCGATTACGGGACGACGTCGAATTCAATCTCGCCGGTGTCTACACCGCACTGCAACAGCCGGAGAAAGCGGAAGAACTGCTCCAAAAGATCGCGGCCAGAACCGGCGGCTCCCGGGCCGGCGAAGCGTTGTTTCAGTTGGGAGCCCGACAGTTTGACCGGCGTGAATTCGAACAGGCCGCGCAGACATTTCTGCAACTTGCCACTGAGCACCCGTCGCACGCCCTGGTGTCGAACTCACAGCTGAATGCCGGATATGCACTCTATTCACTTGGTCGATATCAGGATGCCATCACTGCGTTCAGCAGTGCCGCCAGTGATGCCCGCTTTGCTCCATTGGCGAACTTCTGGAAAGGTCTCAGTCAGAAGAATCTGGGAGAGTTCGCCGCTGCCGGGACGACATTCAACGAACTTCAGACGAAATATCCGGAGTTTCCGCAGATCGATAAAGTGACGTTTCATTTCGCGGATGTGGAGTTTCGTCAGGGGCATCTCGATCAGGCCATCAAGCTCTTCGAACAGGTCGCCGTCAAACATCCGGAGAGTGAATTCGCAGACGATGCCCTGCATGCGGCCGGTGAAGCGGCGCTACAGGCAAAGCAGTACGACAAGGCAAACGCACTTCATCAGCAGTTTGTGGAGCGATTTTCTGAGAGCCCGTTGCGTCCGGTTGAAGAGATTCTCGCCGCCCGGGTTCTCATGGCTCAAGTGGCAAACATTCCCTCTGTCGAGTTGTCTCGCAAACAATACGATCAGGCTGCGGATTTACTTCGCACGCTGATCGAACAGAACACGGACGAACGCATCAAGTCCATCGCCCGCTTCCATCTGGCCCGAGCCTATGAAGGTCAGGGAGACTTTCAGAAAGTTGTGGAGACACTCACACCGATTCTATCGACCCCCAATGGAAAGCCCCAATCTCTGAACATGCCGGAGTTGCAGGATGCCCGACTACTCAGAGCCAATGCCTACCTGCGGTTGAACCAGTCCGAGCCGGCTCTTGAGGACTACCGCCTCTATCTGGACAACTCGCAATCACCACCGGAACGAATTGTCGGCCTGACCGGTCTGGCGCGCGGAATGACACAGACCCACAAATGGGCCGATCTGCAAAAAGTTCTCGAAGAACTCAATGAGATCGACAAGAACGACAGCCAGTTCAGTCGTGTGGCGATGTCCGCAGGAGACGCCGCGTTCGACCAGAAACAATGGAACGAATCACAATCATTCTTCCAGATGGTGATCAATCGGGGAGACGCCGGAGAATATGCACTCCCTGCACTTTCCGGCCTCGCTCATGCTCTCTACGAGAACAAGCAGTTCACTGAGAGCACGGCGGCCTTTCTGAAACTCTCGGAAGCGACCGAAAAGGATTTGCTGTTACAGTCGCACGCGGCCTATATGCATGCGTTCTCGTTGCAACAGTCTGGAGACAAGGCCCAAGCGCTGACGGCCTATCAGACCGCCGCCGAGAAGTTCTCCAGGCGGAAGGAAACACGCCCGTTGAGTGAGCAGAACGCACAAATTGCTTTAAACGCCTTGCGTTGCGAACAGGGGGCCGCGCGACTTGCCCGCGACACGGGAGACCGGCCACGGGCCGATCAACTCTACTCCATGGCCTATGACGAACTGAAAGCTCTCCCGGAAGGGACTCCCCCCGGTCGTGATCAGCTTTTGAATGAATGGGCCAACATGGCTTACTCGGCGGAAGACTACGCCCGTTCTGATGAACTCTATGCCAGGCTGATTGCAGAGTGTCCGGAAAGTTCGCTGGTTCCCGAATCCCAATTGATTCTCGGGGAAAGTGCCCGATTTGGTGGGAAAATACCACAGGCCATGGAGACGTTCCGTCAACTCTCAACGAGTGCACAGGCGGACGATTTCGTGCGACAGCGGGCACTCGTGCATCTGCTCGACCTGACAACACAGGCGGGACAATGGAACGACGCCTTGAAACTGGCGGAACAGCTTCAGAAAGATTTCCCCGGAGGTCCTCATGCATTTTATGCCGCGTACCGGGAAGGAGAAGCTCAACTCAAGCTGAAAGCCTATGACAAGGCGGTTACCGTTCTTCAGAAAGCGAAGTCCACTTTACCGGAGAATCTGGCCCAGGCTCCTGTCTGGTGGCCGGAGATCTGGCTGATGCTGGGGGAATGTCATTACTGGAAGAAAGATTATCCTCAACTTGATCAGATTCTCGATGAACTACGGTCAAAGGATCCTCCGACCGCTGTGCTTTATCGTCTGGATGCCCTGCAGGG
>DATMFC010000311.1:0-2849 GCA_035556335.1 Planctomicrobium sp.
GTATCTGAATAAGATCATCTGTTTCACCTGATTAGATGAAATTCGAAAGCAAAAATCCAAAACAAATTCGAAACACAAAATTCAAAACGAGATGGATGAGCCGTGAAGTAGGCCGAAACTGGAAGTGTTTTGAATTTTTGATTTTGAATTTGTTTTGAATTTCCCTCATTCGAATTTCGAATTTCCTGACAGACCGATTTCGTTTACTTGTTTTTGGCGAATTCTCAGTGATTAAACCGGAACTCTTTTGTATTGATCAGAGCCCAGAGCAAATCTTCGTATCCCTTACGCAACGAGAGCTTAGGGTCCAATGGCTTTCCGTTGTCATCCATTCGGGTCTTGGCCAGATAGGATTCGGCCACCTGGATTTCTTCTGGTTTTGGTCCTCGGGAAAAAAGAGCCAGATATAAATGTCGGACATTGGCTTCAACTGGCTGGTCGTTCGTAGAGAGTTTGAAAGCCTGTCCCTGATTGGCCGACATTTTTCCTAAAATTTCCTGGCTGTTCATCAAGTGCAGACTTTGTGAAAGACTGGAACTATCCACTCGTTCGCACTCGCAGACACTTGCCCCACCCGGTCGGCCAAACACATTCAGAAAGTAGACTGTCCGGCTGTAGCTGTTGTCCGGCAGAGAAACAGCACGGGTTCCAGCGGGCATGTCTGCAAAGTTGGTTGTCCCCCCCGTGACCTGATCAATGCTGTCCAGCAGGACTTCGGCCGTCAGATGTCGGGGGTAATACCGAGAGTAGTTCTGTTCATCGATCACGTTATGTGCGTTCGGCACAGAGCTGAGTTGATACGTTTTCGACTGCGTGATCACACGTACCAGTTCCTTGAGATCATATCCACTCTTCACAAAATGCTGAGCAAGTGCGTCCAGCAGTTCCGGATTCGAAGGAGGATTGGTGTCACGAATATCATCTTCCGGATCGATCAGTCCCCGTTTGAAGAAGTGTTTCCAATACCGGTTCACCAGAGCTTTGGCAAAGAACGGGTTGTCTGGCTCACTCATCCAGTTGGCGAGATACAGTCGAGGATCTTCGTCCGGAAGAATGTCGAACGGAGGAGCCCCCAGCGCGGCAGGAGTGACTTTCTGTCTGGTCTTCTTGTTCTCGGAAGTCGCAAGTCCCCGTTTGTGGAAGATAATATCTTCATCCGGAGTGGCCGTCGGGGTCCGCCCGATCTGCGAGAAGAAGGCGCCAAAACGATAATAGTCGTCCTGGCTCCAGCGTTCGAACGGGTGGTGATGACACTGGGCACATTGCATCCGGACCCCAAGGAAGAGTTGGGCAATATCTTCCAGTTGAGCTTCCGGCTGCTTGACCCGTTTGTACCAGGCGACCGGAGGATTACCGACGACATCGCCGGTGGCTCCGAGCAGTTCGGTGACAATGTCGTTGTACGGCTTGTTCTCCAGCAGACTGTCCCGGAGCCAGGAGTGAAACGCGAAGTTGGACGTCTTGTCACTGGCGGCGTCACGTCGATTCTTCAGCAATGCTCCCCATTTGTTCGCGAAGTAATCCGCATAGCCGGGGCCGCTGAGTAAGGTGTCAATCAGCAGGTCACGTTTGTCGGGATTCGTGTCGGCAAGGAACGCTTCAGTCTCTTCGACCGTGGGAAGTTGCCCCGCGATATCAACGGACGCACGACGCAGGAATGTGGCATCATCACACACCTCGGACGGAGGAATGCCGAGTCGTTTCAGATTGGAGAAGACCAGCTCGTCGATGAAATTCTTCGATGCCGGCAGGTTCTCAACAGGAGCCCCTAACGGAATGCTTGCGGTGAAGACATTCACGACCCCCTGATACCGGACCATGATGACCACATTACCGGGGATATCGGAAATCTTGACCAGTCCGGTCTCATTCACATCCGCCATACTTTTGTGATTCGGCTCAAACAACGCCATTGAAGTGACGTCGCGCTGCGAACCGTCTGAAAACCGGGCCAGCACTTTCAGCTGTTGCTCGGTATGAGGCTTCATGATCGCCTGCTTCGGCTCCACGTTGATCGATTCCAGTTTCGCATCGGCATCGGAACCGTAATACATTCCTTCCGTGATCCACTGGACAACGCGCTGATAGCTTTCTGAATTGATATCAATCCGTTTGCCTCCGGTGTGAGGCACGGTGTTGGTCGCTTTTGTCAGCAGCAGGCTCTGTTCCGGAGCGAGCGGAGAAATCCGGCGTCCGCGCGATTCCTTGACGATATGTTCGTAATCTTCTGCAGCTTCAAATCCGAGCAGAGAGAGTCGGAAACCGTTTTGACCGTTCCCGGCTTTCGCGTGACAGGGACCGGCATTACACCCCGACTTGGTCAGAATCGGCGAGATGTCGTTGATGAAGCTTAAACGGGACGATTGTCCTGTCGAAGCGGAGGGCTCATCTGCCAGAACGGTTTGTTCAAGACTGGAAAAGCAGACGAGACCCATAGCGACGACAATCAAAAGATGTCGTCGTTTCATGTCGTCACCTGCCGGGCAAGTTCTGGAATCGGTTTGCCGTTATCAACGATCGGCGTCGGTCGACCGTTGAGGTCTTCAATCATGATATGACCGGAGTCGATTCCCAGATGGTTATATAATGTCGCCAGGAAATCACCGGGACCGTAACGCCGTTCCACAACATCTTCACCACGTCGGTCTGTCGCTCCGATCACCTGACCGGTGCGAATTCCGCCACCTGCCCAGATATTGGTGAAAGCGCGCGGCCAGTGATCGCGGCCGGGTTGCATTGTTCCGGTGGCTGCACTGGCATTCCCGGCTCCGGTACTGCGATCGTAGTTGATCTTCGGAGTTCGACCGAATTCACTGGTGATACAGACGAGAACCTTCTGATCGAGTCCG
>DATMFC010000312.1:0-8957 GCA_035556335.1 Planctomicrobium sp.
AAGTCTTGAATTTCCGTTGATGCGGAGTAGACACCATTACGTGTTGCAACCACTTCTCCTTCAAGGCATTGTGATTTAACGTGCAAAAAGCTGCAGAGCTTGGGAACAAGGGAAATCAACTTCACTTGGCGAATGTGTTACTTTGTTTTGAATTTTCCCTTTTCGAATTTTGAATTTCTCTCCTTACTCCTTCCCGACCGGTAGCGGCACTTGACTCGGGTGTTTCAGGTAACCGATCAGGTTTCGGATTTGCTCGGGAGTCAGGTTTTGCAGCAGTCCTTCCGGCATCGGTGAGAGCGAGGTCTGTTTCGTCTCTTCGATCGATTCTTTGTCGATGGTCACGGCGTCTGTCAGCGTTTGCAGCGTCATGGTTCGTTCGGTCTGACTGGTGATGACGCCGTTCAGAACCCGTCCGTCATCCAGCATGACGATGATCATGCGAAAATCTTTGCCGACGACCGCGCTGGGATCGACAATGTTTTCCAGTAGGTAATGCAGATCATTGCGGTTGGAACCGGTAATGTCCGGCCCGACGAGTGTCCCTTCTCCATAAAGTCGATGGCACTTGGCACAGGTGGCGTTGAATAGCACGCGTCCCTCTGAAAGATTGGCTTTGGTCAGAGCCTCATCGGTCAGTTGCAGTTTCAGATCGGCAATCAGTTTGAGTTTCTCTTCCGACGAATCATTGAGTTCCCCCCAGACGCTGGTTGTCAGTTTGCTGATCTCGGGATTCTCGAGACTGTGCAATTGCCGCACATGGAATGATGTCAGTGCCGTTCGCGGGATGCCTCCCCGTTCAATCGTCTTCAGTAATGGCAGGGCAAACTTCGGACGTGAAACCAGAATGGAGATGATCTGTGGACGCTCCGGCATCAGGAATGTTCCGTAAGCTTTGGCAAGTTGTTCGCCGATGGCCGGGTCGTCGAACTGAGCCAGTCCTTGCGCGGCGACGACATTCAGGATGCGGATTCGAATCACTTTCTCACAGATTTCGCGTAGATCATCAGGTTTGGCATCGATGAGTGTCTGCAAGGCCGCCTTACGGGCTTCCATGGATGCCTTGTTATCAAGAACGATTTTCTTCACTTCATCCAATGCCCGACCGTCTCCAAAGACGACGCTTAACTCCCGCGCCCGGGCGATCAGGTCGTCGTTGTCGTTCTTGTCGATAGCCGCTTGAAATGAGGGCCAGTTGGATGGCACTTTGGCTTTACGCCAGCCTCGCAAGGCTTCTGTCATGCCGGTGATGACGGCGTTCTGGACGGCAGGAGAACTCTCCTTCGATGCAGCAAAAGAGAGTAATTCATTGAGAGGGGCCGGGTTCTTTTCCACATCTTCCGTGAACCGTCGGGCGATGAGTGTCAGTGTTGTGGGAAGCTGGCAGTGGGTTGCAACGGTGACGAGTGCCTCGGGATGGGTGTCTCCCACCGGGATGAGGCCGTACCAGATGAGGAGAGGAAGATTATGGTCTTCCGCGTTTTCGGCATGAGACACCAGCGGTAACGCCAGTTCGGTTCGCAGTGAAACGGGAAGGCGTTGCAGAGTGGAGGCCAGTGCCAGTCGCACGAGACTGGAGTGATCTTCTTTTGCGGCGCGTACCAGAGTCGGCAACAGTTCTGTTGCCTGCTTTTCGGTTTGTTTTTGCAGTGTTGCGGCCCGTTTGACTGGTCCATTCGGTCCATCCAGTGGCCAGGAGTCGGTGAGGAATCGAACGGACCACGTGCGGACTGCTTCATCTTCGTGTGACAGTAACCCTTTGAGAAACTCTTGAGAGCAGCCTTCAATCACATAGAGAGAAAACAGGGCACGAAGACGGACGACACGATCCGACTCCGTCTGAAACAGCTTCAATAACCCTTCCCGCGCATCACCGAGTTCGGTTCCCTGATCGAGTCGACCTGCCAGAACGATGCGGGCCTGTCGGGCGAACCATTCGTTGGCGTGACGATGCAGTTCCACCAGTTCTGAATTGGATTTTTTTGAGAGATCAAACGTACCGGGGAACTTCGGGGTTCCGTAAGTGATTTTGTAGATACGGCCGCTGGTGCGGTGCACTCCGTTGTTTTCGTGGCATTCGCCGGTGTCGCTCCAGTCGATGATGTAGACGCCGCCATCTGGCCCGTAAGTCACTTCAATCGGCCGGAACCACGTGTCGCTGCTGAAGACGAGATCTTTGCCATGTCGGGCGATGTAGCCGGAGCCTTCCCGTTCGAGAATTTCGGTGTTGAGCCGTCGCCCGTGCATGTTGATCATATAGAAACGGTCACGGTGTTCGGCGGGCCAGTTGTCTCCGAGATAGACCATACCGCCGGTATGAGCGTGGCCGCCGCCGAGGTCATTTGCGGCCCCGTCGCGAGATTCCTGCCATGGTTTCCCTGTGTCGAAATGCCAGTGATCCGCATGCAGATCAATCAGTCGGTAACTGCGAGGGTTGGGGTCGAGTCCGGTGTGTCGTTCGTAATGGGCACCGGGAATGGAATGCCAGAAGTGTCCGTTCACCGTATTGATGAAGAACAATTCTCCCAGTGAATTCCAGTCGTGTCCCCAGGGATTCGTTGTTCCGGTGACGACGGTTTCATAGACCTTGGTCTTGGGGTGATATCGCCACATTCCTCCCCAAATGGGAACGCGGGCCTCGTCAGGGGTTCCGGGAATACCCACCAACCCGGGGCAGGTGCCTCCACAACGACCATACAACCAGCCATCCGGTCCCCAGCGAAGACCATTGGCAAAGTTATGAGCACTGTCGGTGCCGACGGTGAAGCCATCAAGAACCGCCTGGGCCGGGCCGTCGGGAATATCGTCGCCGTCCTGATCCGGGATGAACAGGACCTGTGGGGGACACATCAGCCACACGCCCCCTCGTCCCACTTCAATACTGGTGAGGATCTGCACGGTATCGAGGAAGACTTTTCGGGAATCGAACACGCCGTCCCCGTCGGTATCCTCCAAAATGAGAACGCGGTCTCTCAATCCGCGATCAAACCGGAGTTTACTGTCGCCATAAGTGTAATTTTCGGCGACCCAGAGGCGTCCCCGCTGGTCCCACGTGACAGCAATGGGGTTCTGTACCATCGGTTCGGCTGCCGAGAGTTTCGCCACAAACCCATTGGGGAGCGTGAGTTTCTGGATTGTTTCAGCGGCGGGAGTCGCCACGGCATTGGCATCTTCGCCGGAGTTATACGGCTTCGGGAACTCCTGCGAGAAAGCAGGGGAGGCCAGCAGAATGAGCCCAATCAATAAAACACGAGACACGCGGCACACTCCAGTTAATCAATTCAGGGAAAACCGATGTGAGAATGGCAAAATCTGTCCAGTGATGCCAGTGCAGCGGAGCCGGTTTGCGGTGATGTTTTGTAACTGATTTTGTGGCTATTGTTTGCGCAAATCTTTTCTTGATGTGTTGTGTCGGGGATCGCTTTATTGGATCCTGTGGATCGGCAGGAATGGAATGAGGACGCTGGAGAAGCGGGAGAACATTTCGAAGTGGGGTTCAGATCACCGCACAGCCTGCTAAGATGCGAGGTTAGCGCAGGAAAAATCATATTGAAACCGGAGATGAGATGATTTCAAATCCTTCTCCCCTCAGGGGAGAAGGTGGCCGAAGGCCGGATGAGGGAGCGAACGTTGCCAGTGGAAACTTTTTACAGCGACTGCCCCTCACCCCAGCCCTCTCCCCTCAGGGGAGAGGGAGAATTCTGAGGCCGGCTCCTCCCCGGTAGTATCACTCTGGTTGTTGAAAATAGAGAATAAAACGACATGGCCACTGACGAAGCACTCGACAAGATGGATTCCGTAGCAAAAACCCCAGTGGAAGGGGCGATCGAAAGCATTGATGCGATCGAACTGGAAGAATGGTACGAATCGCTCGAAGACGTTCTGCATCGTTATGGGCCGGAACGGACGCAACAACTTCTCGTCCGTTTGCGGGAACGGGCGTATCATCGTGGCGTGATGATGCCGTTCCTGGCGACCACTCCTTATATCAACACCATTCCGGTCACCTCGCAGCCCCGATATCCCGGAAACAGCGAAATTGAAAAGCGGATCAAATCGATCATTCGCTGGAACGCCATGGCCATGGTGGTCCGGGCGAACAAGAAAACCGATCACGCCGGAGCTGTTGGTGGTCACATCTCCACCTATGCCTCAGCGGCAACGCTTTACGAAGTGGGCTACAACCACTTCTTCCATGCCCGTACCGCCGATCATCCGGGGGACATGGTTTACTTCCAGGGACACGCATCCCCAGGGATGTACGCCCGGGCGTTTGTTGAAGGCCGTATCGACGAAAGCCATCTGGAACACTTCCGTCAGGAAACCGTACGTGGAACCGGATTGTCTTCGTACCCCCACCCTTGGCTGATGCCTGATTTCTGGCAGTTCCCAACCGTATCGATGGGGTTGGGACCGATCTGCTCGATTTACCATGCCCGATTCCTGCGGTACATGGAACATCGTGGCCTGGTAGATACCTCGAAGTCTCGCGTCTGGGCATTTCTCGGGGACGGCGAAATCGATGAACCGGAATCGCTCGGTGCTATTACGCTGGCATCCCGTGAAAACCTCGACAACCTCACCTGGGTTGTGAACTGTAACCTGCAGCGACTTGATGGTCCGGTCCGTGGAAACGGCAAGATCATTCAGGAACTGGAAGGGGCCTTCCGTGGCGCCGGCTGGAACTGTATCAAAGTGGTCTGGGGAGCCGAGTGGGATTCTCTGCTGGCTCGTGACTTTAACGGCAAACTCATCAAACGGATGGGAGAAATTGTCGACGGTCAGTACCAGAAATACGTCGTTGAAGGGGGAGCGTACATTCGCGATCACTTCTTCGGCACCGATCCCGAGTTGCTGGAACTGGTGGATCATCTCGCCGATGAACAACTCGAAAAACTGAAACGGGGCGGTCATGATCCCGAGAAAGTCTTCGCAGCCTATCAGGCGGCCGTTGAGCATAAGGGAGCCCCCACCGTCATTCTCGCCAAGACCATCAAAGGCTACGGTCTGGGAGAAGCCGGAGAAGGGCGAAACATCGCTCACAACAACAAGAAGATGAATCAGGATGAACTGCAACAGTTCCGCAAACGGTTCAACATTCCTCTGAGCGAAACTGAAGCCGAGAAGATTCCGTTCTTCCGTCCTGCTCCGGACAGTGAGGAAGCAGCCTATCTGCAGGCCAAGAGGGAACAACTTGGCGGTTATGTTCCGGCCCGAAAACCGACCGAAGAACGTCTCGAAATTCCTCCTCTGTCTGACAAGCTCTACTCTCGTCAGTTGAAAGGGACCGAAGGGAAAGGGGAGGTCAGCACCACTCAGGCGTTTGGTGCCATCATTCAGGGACTGATGCGAACGAAGTCCATCGGACAACGGATCGTCCCGATCATTCCCGACGAAGCCCGAACATTCGGGATGGAGTCGATGTTCAGCACGTTTGGAATCTACTCCAGCAAGGGGCAGCTTTACGAACCGGTCGACCGCATCAACGGCAGCCTGATGTATTACAAGGAAGCCAAAGATGGGCAGATGCTGGAAGAAGGAATCAACGAAGCGGGAGCGATCAGTTCGTTCGTCGCTGCCGGGACGGCTTACAGCAACCTCGGCATCAACATGATTCCGTTCTACATCTACTATTCGATGTTCGGCTTCCAGCGCGTTGGCGACCTGATCTGGCTGGCCGCTGACAGTCGCACGAAAGGCTTCCTCGTCGGAGGAACGTCCGGACGAACGACTCTCAATGGGGAAGGTCTGCAGCATGAAGATGGTCACAGCCAACTGATTGCCACGACCGTTCCGCCGCTGGTCGCTTATGATCCCGCCTATGCCTATGAACTGGCCGCGATCATTCAGGATGGTCTGCGACGAATGTATGCCGAAGGGGAAGAGATCTTCTATTACCTGTCGGTCTACAACGAGAACTACGACATGCCGCAGATGCCGGAAGGAGACCACATTGTCCCCGGCATTCTCAAAGGGATGTACAAACTCAACAGCACCGACGACGGCAAAGGACAGAAAGAACGTCCTCAACTGTTCGGCTCCGGCACGATCCTCAACAGCGTGCTGAAAGCACAGAAGTTGCTGAAAGAGAAGTACGATATCGGTACCGATGTCTGGAGTGTCACCAGCTACAGCGAACTCTGTCGGGCTTCGATGGATGCCTCTCGCTGGAACCTGTTGCATCCGACCGAGACGCCACGCAAGTCGTACCTGATGGAAGTTCTGGAAGGAGTCAAAGGCCCGTTCATCGCCTCCAGCGACAACGTGCGACTGGTTCCCGACCAGATTCGTCAGTGGATTCCCGGGTCGTACACGGTCCTCGGAACCGACGGCTTCGGTCGCAGCGACACCCGACCGGTCCTGCGACGCCACTTCGAAATCGACGCCGAATGCACGACCTACGCCACACTCGAAGCCCTGTCACAATCCGGCGGCTTTGATCGTGCGAAACTTCCTGAAGTGTTGAAAGACTTGGGCATCGACCCGGATAAGGTCAACCCACGCACCGCGTGAGTTGTTTTGTGTGAGTGGAATCTGACATTCTATTAAGACGAACAGGGGACCAATCGGTCTCCTGTTTGCGTTACGCCCTTATCTCACGGCGCCCCATATCCGTTTCAGCAATTTTGGCTTTTGTGGAATGAATTTTTCTAACAAGCCGGAGAGAAGACGGATTTGACTGATTTTTGATGCCATTGCCTGATTGATGTGCATACCACGTGATCTTCTGCCTTGAGTTCAATCAATTTCCGGTAAAGGAAATTATGAACCATTGCCAAGCCTCAATTCTTATCGATCTCGTCCACACGAAGAATAGGACATGACGTGGAGGAGCCAGGCGTTTTAAGGTTTTATAGACAAATCAGACGTTTTTGTTGCGTTGGAAGATGTCTCGTGATATGATAGATCGCAATCGTTTGATTCATGGTACGTGATCCATTCTCAGTCCTCACCTTCGCATTTGCAATTTCTTGCAATTCGCCTTTGTCTGGTTTCAAGTTATTTCCTATCTCAGGAGCAACAACATGAAGATGAGCCTCTGCTGCATTTGGGATGTTTGTTCAAGGGGTGATGTCCGCCAGAATCCACAGGAGCCCTCCTTCCGTTTTTCCAGTGCTTCTTCTCCCCGTCGAGGATTCACGCTGATTGAATTGCTGGTGGTGATTGCCATCATTGCCATTCTCGTTGCTCTACTGTTGCCTGCCGTGCAACAGGCCCGTGAGTCTGCCCGGCGCTCACAGTGCAAGAACAACCTCAAGCAAATAGGGTTGGCACTGCATAATTATCATGACATCTACAATGGTTTTCCGATCGGTGGAACTTATTCTGCAAGGGGAGCCAACTGGCGGGTTCGTATTCTTCCCCAGCTCGATCAGACCCCAGCTTTCTCGCAAATTGTTTTCACCGGTGGGTTTTATGGGAATAATGCGACCGCCTTTCAGCCCATTTTGAAGAACTTACGAGTTTCTGCGTATAACTGTCCTTCCAGTCAGTGGGGGTATGACAATTCCGGAACAACCGTGTTTGATGCGGGATCACGTGGACAATTGATTCACTACGTTGGAATTTCAGGCGCGGTGCCGGATCCGCTCGATCGTGATGTCTGTTCTACAGCGAATTCGATCCAGGGAGGAACATATTGCGATAATGGGGCGATGGTTGCCAATCACTCGAAGAAGCTGAGGGATATGACCGACGGGAGTTCGAATGTTCTGATTATTGCGGAACAGTCAGGACAGGTGGCCAACCAGTTTTACAGTGCCAACGGGTTGGGAGGATGGTTCGGCGTTGTAGACAACTCCAGCGTACCCAAAGTGGCAGGAATGAATCCAATGGTCATGTGGGGGCAGGCCAACCAGATTCAATCCAGTAATGGTTATACAGGAGGAATGACCACGGTCCGCTATCCGATCAATTCCAGCTGGAGCGGTAGTGCTCCAGGTGGCTCCAACTCCATGTACGAAGTGAATCACATATTGAATTCCTATCATACCGGTGGAATTCACGGCTTGATGGGGGATGGTTCTGTTCGATTTCTCAATGAGAATATGAACAATTCCACCCTGTTTGCCATTTGTGTCATTGATGATGGAACCGTGACTGGAGCATTCTGAGAGCAGTTTGCTCTGCGTGCTACTGGTCTATCCGGCAATGGTGAATGTCTCTCCTGAGACGCACGACAATCGAAAAGAGACTAAGTCAAATGGTGTTTTGCCGTCGGATTTTCCTGCATCGCGCGGTGGCTTTCGTGTCAAGTGCGATGCTGTTTTCAGTGATGTCCGCCTGTCATCGCGAACCGCGATCAGGAGTGCGCAGATCCCCGGTGATGGTAACGATCAGATTCAAGGGCTCTCCTCTGAAGATCGGTGTTGTTGACATCCTGAATAAGGAATCCGGTGAAGGGGCGAGTGCAACTCTGGATGAGTTTGGAATGGTGTCTCTTACCGGAATTGCACATGGGGAATACGCTGTCACGATTCAACCTCCTCCCTCTCTGGCAGCAGATGGAAGTGAAATCCAAAAAACGGGGAAATTCCCTGTCGACTCCAACTATCGCAGTTCCGAGAAGACTCCACTCGCCATTGTTGTTGACGATAAAAATCAGTCTTTTGAATTGAATGTGGAATGACAGGGTAGTGCCTTGTCAGGCTTCAGACTTCGGGTTGTCTCGCATGTTCCGCGGCTCGTTGGCTGCTCCCGTTTCGATTCATTCACCCGAATTTTGAATGCTGACGCAACAGTAGTGTTGTTTCGAGAGAGGAATTGGGTGGCATGCTCACCTGACAAGGCCCCCCTTCCACGGAAAGAGCCGAAGATACGGAAACGACGTGGCGAAACGGTGATATGCTGAGAAAGCAGACGGTGGCTTCGACCGCGCGAAACTTCCCGAGGTGTTGAAAGACTTGGGCATCGCCCCGGATAAAGTCAATCCACGCACTGCCTGAGATTGTGTGCTACTG
>DATMFC010000313.1:0-5163 GCA_035556335.1 Planctomicrobium sp.
GGACCTGAATCATCGAATTCAGAATCGTGTTCCATGTTTGCGGAGTCTCCAGAAGTGAATTCGGGAACATGCAGCCATCCCAGCAGATGTGCTGAATGCCCCGTTCCTGTGCCCCTTCGAGCCAGTACCCGGCACATTTCACGATGTCGAGCTTTCCATTTGGATCGTCGGCCGGGCAGTGTTTTCCGGTCTTGTCATGACTGCCGGTTCCATGAACATTGCCGTCGTTCTGGGCCACATGGAAGTCGATCGTCCACGGACGGAGCGCGTCGGTCATTGTTTTATAAGCGGCCCAGAATTCTTCCTCGGAATAACCGGGTTGAAGCAAGGCGTTCTCAGGAGAATTATATCCAAGCAGGTAAAGGTAGGTATGGGCGAGATCCGCCTGGAATCCAACTGTTTCCGGTCGATCGACCGCTTCGAGCAAGTTGACCATGTCTTTCCAGGAGTGCATTCCGGCCCAGCAGATTTCCCCTTCAGCAGCGAGCCGTTCGCCGTAGTCGGCAGCCACCTGAGCCGCTTCACGAAATGTTTCGGCGATCTTCTTCAGGTTCTCCTGAGGATTGTCGAACCAGGCGGCGGTGCTGGTGGCAGAGTCGATGCGGATCACTCCGTATTGGCGAACTCCCTGCTTGTTGAAAACTTGGGCGATCTTACAGGCTTTCTCCACCGCGAGAATGAATTTTTTCCGTGCCTCGGCGTCCCCCATGGCGGAATCTCCCACGGTTCCCGGCCAGACCGGAGCAACCAGAGACCCGATCTTGAAGCCGTAGCCTCCCACTTTGTCGGCGATGGCTTTCAGAGTGAATTCATCCGCATCCGGATCGGTATGAGGGTGAAACAGGAATTGGTCGATACCATCGAATTTGACGCCGTTCACACTGGCTCCGGCCGTCAGTTCCAGCATCCGCTCCAGGGAAATCGGTGGATTGTCGGTCCCCGGCTCTTTCCCAACGAGCCCCGGCCACATGGCGTTATGCAGTTTTGGTGATGAATGCGACATCTGAATTCCCCTGATGAGCGATCAATTGCAGTCGTTGATTTCAGTAATCCACGCCAGCATCGTGAATCGGCGTCGTTTTGTCGACCGAATCAGGCAGGAACAAACGATTTTGAAAAACCAGTGCCTTGTCAGGCTTCAAACTTCGGGTTGTCTCACATGTTCCGCAGCTCGTTGGCCGCTCCCGCTTCGATTCTTCCACCCTCATTTTGAATGCTGACGCAACACCAGTGCCTTGTCAGGCTTCAAACTTCGGGTTGTCTCACCTGTTCCGCGGCTCGTTGGCCGCTCCCGTTTCGATTCTTTCACCCTCATTTTGAATGCTGACGCAACACCAGTTTTCGATAGAATGTGCCGTCCGTCTGGAATCTTCAGACGGTTTCAAGGTATCCTGTCTATCCGTGTGCGGTTGTTTTATTTGGGTTGTGAGCGTTTCGTCTCCGTAACACCAGGGCTTTGTCTTCCGATGAACGATACACGACATTTCTCCCCATTGGCTGCAATCCACCGAATCCGTCTGGTTGGTGGACTTCTGGCATGTGTGCACCTGATCGGCTGTGGTGGAGGAAAATACGAGGAACGACTCAAGAGAAGTGTCGATTTCTACAATTACCTGACGAATATGAATTCCAATCTGGGGGGAGCGTGGAACCGTCAGGACTATGGAATGACCATGCGGCCGCCGTTGCCGTTTGGTGTTCCACTTCCCGGCCCGGAGATCATCAAAGATCAATTAGGCAAGGAATCATTGGGACCCGATCCACGAGAAAACACTCCGCTGGGAATCCCTCTTCCCGGGTTGATTGAAGGTTGGGCTGGTCATTTGGATTCGTCGAGTGAAGAACCGGATGTCTGGATGTATGTCCTCAGTAATTATTCCCGATTTCTTGAAGAAGAGGGGGAAGGACGGCCTCCCGCTGATTTTTTGACAGATCTCGAACGGGACCTGATGGGAGTCTATCAGGTGACCATTCCGGATGGAGAAACCAGTCAGGCCAATGTGAATACCCGTTATCGAGCTCAGTTTCCTCCATCGAATTCTCCCGGGGCGGCCTACGCGACCCCCACCGATCATTCCGTTATTCAGTTTGTCACAGAAATTCCAATTCGGGGAAAGAATCTGGAAGGGCTGCTTTACGAACGCCGGGTCGATAAAACTCAGGCGGCTGTGCTGGTGATTCTCCCCAAAGACGCTCCTGTTCAGCTACGACAACGCGTGGAAATGGCATTGGCCACCTGGTCGGTCGACAATGTTGTCCCCAAGCGAAAGAATCCTAATTCCCCCGGGAGCGGAGCACGCCATCCCGGATTTTAGGAAGTAGGAAAACCGATTGTTTTCCCACTTCCATTCCAACAGAACACCGGTCCCCTTCACTCTCACTATTTAACACTCAGGTTCATCTCACGCATATGGAAGCTGGAATCGTTGGTTTGCCGAACGTTGGCAAAAGCACTCTTTTTAACGCACTCACTTCTTCAAAAGCGGCTCAAAGCGCGAACTACCCGTTCTGCACCATTGAACCGAACGAGGGGGTTGTCAGTGTCCCGGATGGCCGTTTGCCGCGCATTGCCAAATTTTTCAATCCCCAGAAGACCATTCCGGCTGCCTTGAAACTGGTGGATATCGCCGGCATCGTGAAAGGGGCGAGCGAAGGAGAAGGACTCGGGAACAAGTTTCTCAGTCACATTCGGGAAGTGGATGCGATTCTTCAGGTGGTCCGCTGCTTCGAAGACTCCGACATCATTCACGTCTCCGGCGGCGTCAATCCGCTGAACGATATGGAAGTCATCGAGACGGAACTGATGCTGGCGGACATGCAGACGATTGAAAACTCCCGCAGCAAGGCGGAACGGGCCGCCCGTGCCGGAGACAAGGAAGCCAAGGAACGTCTCGCGGTCATGGAAAAGTGCACCAAGGCACTGGACGACATGATCCCGCTGCGAAAATTGGAATGGGAACCACAGGAAGCCAAAATCCTCGCCAGCTTCGGCATGATGACCGCGAAACCGGTTCTGTATATCGCCAACGTAGACGAAAACGATCTCGCCGGAGAAGGTCCGCTCGTTCAGAAAGTTCGGGAATACGCTGCGGCGAACGGAGCCAGCGTTGTCCCGGTCTGTGCGAAGCTGGAATCGGAAATTGCCGAACTGGATGAAGCAGACCGACAGGAAATGCTGGAATCCGTCGGTCTGGAAGAACCGGCCCTCGGTGTGCTCGCCCGAGCCGCGTATAAAACCCTCGGTCAACAAAGTTATTTTACCGCTGGTCCTAAAGAACTGCGGGCGTGGACGATTCCGATCGGTGCGACCGGCCCACAAGCCGCTGGAGTCATTCACAGCGACTTCGAAAGAGGCTTCATCCGGGCGGAAGTTTACTCCGTCGACGATCTCGAAACCTACCAGACCGAAGCGGCGATCCGTCAGGCAGGGAAACTTCGCGTCGAAGGGAAAGCCTACATCATGCAGGACGGCGACATCTGTCACTTCCTGTTTAATGTTTAGGAATCAGGAACAAGTCGGGTGCATCTAAATGCACCCGACTTGTTTGTATTGCTATTCCAGAGTGGCTTCAAGCGTGATTTCTGCGTTCAACACCTTGGAGACGGGGCAGCCGACCTTGGCTTTTCCGGCGAGTTCCTGAAATGTGGCCTCATCGGCGCCTGGAACTGTGGCTTTCAGGGTCAGGTGAATTTTTGTGATGGCAAACCCGCCATCGACCTGATCAAGCACCACGTCAGCTCGGGTTTCAATGCGGTCGGCGGTTAAACCTGCTTCACCGAGAATCATGGACAGGGCCATCGAGAAACATCCGGCATGAGCGGCCCCGATGAGTTCTTCCGGCGTGGTTCCCTGTGTCCCTTCAAAACGGCTTTTAAAGCTGTATGGGAGGTCTTTCAGTCCGCCACTTTTGGTGGACACGGTCCCTTTTCCGTCCTTCAGGTTCCCTTGCCAGACTGCGGTGCCGTTGGTCTTGATCATCTGTTTGCCCTTATTCGTGTGAGAGGATTTTGCTGCGATGCTCCTCTGAGTTTAAGGCAGAATGCAAAAGAGACCAGCAAAGAAATTGCGAATTTCGCCCAAGCATACTCTACAAGTTGCCATTGGGGTGGCCGCGTTATTTAGCCCTTGTCTTTACCCACATTTTTTGACAGGCAGTTTTCCAGTCCTTATGGGTGCCCCGACCGTTTTACCCCGAAGGGGTTTTAACAGCATAGCCCAGGGTCGATCACGAAGTGAGCGCACCCTGGGTGGAAGAGATCGTGTTGACAAGCCAACCCCGAAGGGGTTGCACAATCAGACTCCCTTGTGCAACCCCTTCGGGGTAGACCTGAAATGGGGTCTTCATTACCCCAGGGTGCGCTCACTTCGTGATCGACCCTGGGCTGTGTTGTGAAGCCCTTTCAGGGCAGGTATTTGCGAAGATCCGCCCTTCATCCTTGTGGTGAGGGTTAACGAGAAAAATGTGGGTAAAGACAAGGTCATTTAGTCGCGTCATTTAGGGGTGGCCCCGATTGCTTGCAATCGGGGCCACCCTGATCATCACAACTTCAGACCGCTAAACTGTTGCGAATAAACTGTTGCAAAATTGCAAATGCAGTCCAGGCGTATCCTACGGTTGGCTGGTTCGTGCGAACGCGATCTCTCGTTCCGGTTCCGTCAACTGGAATTGGGTGCGGATCAACCGTTCCATCTCCGGTGTCAGCGTTTGTCCGCGGCGGGCCATGGCGATTTTTGCGGTCTGAATGCCGCTTTCACAGCCATCCGGCAGAGTTTCCAGCCGACTGTGCCAGACTCGGGTAAAAGAAGGAACATGCTTGGGAAGCAACTCTCCCCCTGGCAGAATCAGGCTCATGATTCCAATTGACGATCCGGTATTAAACAGGCTGCAGAGAGCTGTTTTCGTGTGATCGCCGATGAAGCTTCCGACTTTGGTGGACCCGGTTTCGACCTTCACTCCCTGAAGCGGCACGCTGACATTGGAGTAGTCGTTCTTCAGGTCACTGTTGGAGGTGAGTGCCCCCAGATTCACCCACGGACAGACGTAGCTGTGTCCGAGAAATCCATCGTGATACTTGTTCGCATATCCCTGAAAGATCGACTCTTCGATTTCCCCACCAATCCGGCAGACCGGTCCGAAGCTGCATCCTTCACGGATATTGGCC
>DATMFC010000314.1:0-19298 GCA_035556335.1 Planctomicrobium sp.
TGACCGTTGCTCCGAGCCAGGCTCCGATGCCTGCCATCAGCTTGACATCTCCGGCCCCCATGCCACCGACCGCGTACAGTGGGAGTAATGTTGCCAGACCGACAACCATCCCGAGCAATCCGGCTCCCAGTCCTTCCCAGCCTCCGACCCAGGTGCTGTACACCAGACCGGAAAGAACCATCGGGAAGGTGATCCAGTTGGGAACTCGAAGTTCCTTGCCGTCGATATAGGCTGCCACAATGAGAATAAGACAGACAAATTTGACGTGCCAGTTGTCGAGGAGAAGTGCTTGCCAGTCCATGATTCAGACCTTTCGGGAGCTGTCGGAAAACATTCAGATTCGTCAGCGACTCCAGTCCTGAAGAATCAACGCCATCCGCGAAATAATTTTGAGGGGAAATTTTCAAGCGAACTGGTCTGTCTATTTGAGTTTCTCACAACCGTTCAGGGAATTTCAGACCACCATCCCCTGTGGCATTGCCAGAGAGCAGCCGACGTTATGGTCGCCCACCAACTCCGGCACTCGGCACGAGAAACAGCGTTGCTCCCATCACGACGAACGGGATCAGTTGCAAGGCATTCAGATCCAGCCAAAAAGGCAACATCACACTTTTCCTTTACCGACAAAATTCAACTTGAGAGCGGTTTATTCTGGTCAATGGCTTCAGGTCAGGGAGAACGACAAAGCTCCTCAACCTGAAACCCTCGACACAACACGAAGGTTTTTTCGAGAGCAGCAGGCCGTCCGCTGGAGTGACTCCTGCGGACGGCATGTCCTGCTTCTCAATGAGCGGCACGACTGTCCGCCTCATCAAATCATGTCAACGCGTCTTTGATCTTCTCGAACTGAGTATTGGCGTTGGTTCCGATGGCGCGGATCGCGGTCAAACAGACGATGACGATCAGGGCCAGCATCACTGCGTATTCAACAGCAGTTGGGCCGTCTTCAGATTTCAGGAACTTCTTTACGCTGCAAATCATGTTGTTCATCTTAGTCTCTCTTGTGTTTTTGGTCGGGCTCTCACCCCACGACCGTATGACCTGGCGATGGTTTGTCCGAGCGGTTGGACATTTACGTAACCATTGCCGAGTTTCTGGTGGAGACAGGAAAAGTTTCCTGGTTGTGTCGTTCCGGGTCCCTTTCGGGAAACTGACGACACCCTCAACATCAAAAACCTAGGTCGAGTTTGCACTAACGCAAATGGCCAGTTCAGAATTTGGAGTTGAAACACTCAGCGTGGTGTTGGAGGAGATCGAACGGAGAGAAAGAGATGTTGCCAAATCGCAACAGGATGTTCTTTGGCGGCGGATTTGTGTGAATTTACCGCGCAAAGACAATGCAGTTCGCCACTTTTATGGACACTCCTGCTCACTCGCAATGACACAGTCGCCGCCACAGTCCCTACAGAACAAGCGATCCACAAGATCGTTGCATTCAACGCAGGTTTTGAGAGGTCGCCAATATCCATTCAGAAAACCGGCGTTCGCTACAACCTAACTGATTGAACAATACCAACTTATCGTCACCAGTGTTCTGCAAGCGAGAAAACCGGACTTTTGCGGCCACACAAGAAACCGAACTGCTCTAATTCGGGTGATTCACCACGGAAAAGACGGAATCTACGAAATGAAAAAAGAAAACGAGTGTTGCGTCAGCATTCAAAATTCGGGTGAAAGAATCGAAACGGGAGCGGCCAACGAGCCGCGGAACATGTGAGACAACCCAATGTTTGAAGCCTGACAAGGCACGAGTCATAGAGAAATTCGGTGGTTCTCTGAAACATCAGGCTGTTTTTCAGCACATCCCCCTCTCGAATCTTCATTTCCGTGTTTTCCGTTCTTTCCGTGGTTCCTCTGCATGATCTTCTAATCGAAGTGCTCATCCGCGGGGTCGAATTTCGGGAGGACGATATTCAGAATCGTCATCTTTCCCACACCGCGATGTCGGGTTTCGGGAGGAATCAGAATGCACTGGCCGGAACGGATTGGAAACAGTGTTCCATTCAGTTCCATCTTCGCGTCCGGTTCGCACTCGAGAATGTAATACACCTCGGTCTGAACTTTGTGGTAGTGCGTTTCGGCTTGCTCGGTGATAATGGTCTGATGAATCGTCGCCGGATAGTCGGCCCGATCAACAAATGCCCGACGTGCGGTTCCGCATGGACAGGGAACTCCGGGGATCTCCTGAAAATCGACGATCTCAAATGTTCCCGACATTCTTCACGCTCCCCCGTTTTCTTGTCACCGAAATGGAGTGAACATCAGGCTTTTGATTGCCGCAAGTGCGAACTGGGATTTACGAATGGTCGGACGCTTCTCCCAGACTCGGTAATCAATCTTCTCAATGGCATCGAGGATCATCAATCCTCCCTGAATGAAGAGGTCGATGTCAACTTTCAGGCGACCTGGCATCTGACGGACGAGCGGCTGACCTGCCTGGAGGAGATCACGAGCCCGGTCCACCTGAAATTTCATCAGTTCCTGAAATTCCGGAGTCGACGTTTTCGTCTCGAACAGCTCGCGAGTGTATCCAAAGCGTTCCCGATCGTCCTGAGGGAGATAAATCCGGCCGATTGCGGAATCCCGTTCGATGTCCTGCCAGAAATTGGCCAGTTGCAGGCCGGTACAGATGGAATCGGCCCATTTCACATTGTCCGGGGAATGTCGCTCTACCAGTGACAATACAATCCGTCCCACCGGGTTGGCACTACGACGACAGTAATCTGCCAACTGGGAGAATGACTGGTATTCAAAGACTGTCTGATCCTGCTGGAATGCAGAAATCAGATCATTGAAAGGCTGCTGCGAGAGAGAGAATTGCCGGATCGTCGGTTGTAAGGCCACAAAGACAGGGTGATGGGCGTCTCCTGCAAAACAGCGATCCAGTTCCGTCTGCCACCAGTTCAGCAGAGTCACTGCTCTTTCCGGGCTTCCCGCTTCGTCACCCAGATCATCCGCCCAGCGGCAAAAGGCGTAGACGTTATAGAAGTGTTGATGCAGTCGTCGGGGGAGCATCCAGGTGACGACCGGAAAATTCTCGTAATGAGATTGTGCCAGTTCTCGACAGTAATGTTCGGCCTCGTCCAGAGAGAGAGGCATCGCCGAAGAATTCGGTCCCCATTGCGTCAGGGCGTCAATAACAGATGATCTGCCCATGGGGAAAGAAGCCAGAGAAACCCAAATTCGTGACACGTTCGCGGTCTGATGTGATTGATCAGAAATGCGAAGCAGAGCTTCGGGTCGAGTGCGTTCCCAGACTGCGGGATGGGAACGGGGAGTCGAAATTCAAAGAACCAAGAACCAAACAAAAACAACTGATTCGTTTGGTTCTTGGTTCTTATGATTTCGAAATTTCTTCAAATCATGTTTTGATGCCGGCCCGTTTCAGGCGGCGGGCTTTGGAGCTGGCAGGGCGTTTGCCGTGATTTGCTTTTTTCAGTTTTCGTTGGGTTTTGGCCATGATTTCACCTATCGCTATCAGTGGATCCTAGTCGTCTCCGACCGGAGTTGTCTATCTTGAGCATTTGTATCAGCGTTCCGCAGGCGAAATTGAAGGCTCTTGCGTGCCGAAAATCCTGGATTCACCTGCACCCGGTCGAGCAAACTGCTCGGGGAGCGGAAGATTGTATCGGCAGCCCGACACAAAGAAAAGCGTGTTTCCCTGAACTCTGACAGGAGCAGAGGCTTGAGTGGAACCGGAGACGCCGATACGCTGGATGTGAACTGTTCGCATGTTCTGTGACATGAATGATATTTTCTGACAAGCTGGGGACATTTAACGTGAACGCCCGTATCGTTTTACTGCCTGGGGATGGAATTGGACCGGAAGTCACGGAACAGGCACATCTGGTGCTGACGAAGATCGCAGAACGGGGCGGTCATCAGTTCGAATTTTCCACACATCCGATCGGTGGCAATGCGATTGATGACTTCGGTGATCCGTTGCCGGAAGCGACACTCGCCGCCTGCCGGGCATCGGACGCCGTGCTTCTGGGGGCTGTTGGTGGCCCAAAATGGGACGATCCGACTGCGAAAACCCGCCCGGAAGCCGGATTGCTGCGAATCCGCAAAGAACTGGGATTGTTCGCCAATCTCCGCCCGATTACGGCAACCGAATGCCTGATCGATGCTTCCCCGTTAAAACGGGAAATCGTGCAGGGAACCGATATCCTCTTCGTCCGGGAACTGACCGGCGGAATCTATTTCGGGGAATCGGGACTGAAACAAAACGAAGACGGCAGCGAGACCGCCTTCAGTGTGGCGACCTATTCCACTCACGAGATTGAACGAGTTGTCCGTGTTGCCGCGACTGCCGCACGCCAGCGATCCGGCCGGTTGACCTCAGTCGATAAGGCGAACGTTCTTGAAGTCTCCCGTCTCTGGAGACGGGTGGCAGAATGGGTCGTGAAGACCGAGTTCCCTGACGTGAAGTTTGACGTCGTTCTCGTCGACGCCATGGCGATGCACCTGATCTCACGTCCGTCGACATTTGACGTGGTGGTGACCAGTAACCTGTTCGGGGACATTCTGACTGACGAAGGATCGATGCTCCCTGGCTCGATGGGTCTGCTTCCTTCTGCCAGTATCGGCAGCAGTGGACCGGGACTGTATGAACCGATTCACGGCAGTGCCCCGGATATTGCGGGAAAAGGAATCGCGAATCCGCTGGCGATGATTTTGGCATCCGCCATGCTGTTGCGACACTCGCTGAATCTGGAAGAAGAAGCCCGACAGATTGAAGCGGCCGTGAATACTGTTCTTGATCAAGGCTTCCGCACCAAAGACATCGCCCCCGCCGGAACGCCGTCGCTCGGAACCGTCGAAATGGGTCAGAAGGTTCTTGCAGCCCTCAATGCGTAAACAATGTGCGTGGGAAGGTGCGTTTTGATGCACCTTCCCGCTTTTAATTGAATATTGAACTGACCGTGATGGAAACAGGAGACTTCCGATGATCTTCCGATCACTCGCATGCTGGAGCTTGATTTTGGCAATGACGGGGTGTGCTGCTCCGGTCGACTCTGCATCTGAGAAAGCAACTGCCGGTGAGGAAGCGAAGTCTTCCGAAACGGCAAGAGAGGTCACCCTGGAAATTCTCGACTGGGATGCCACGCGGGCACTGGTGGGGGAACATAAAGGGAAAGTGGTGGTTCTCGATATCTGGGCGACGTACTGTCCCCCTTGCGTCGAAGAGTTTCCGCATCTGGTTAAACTTCAGAACGAACACCGCGACACCGTCGCCTGTATCTCGGTTTCGGCCGACTTCGACGGTACCGGAGAGACTACAGCCGAAACGCACCGTGAGAAGGTTCACAAGTTCCTGCAGGAGCAGAAAGCCACCTTCCAGAACGTGCTCCTCTCGACCGATACCGAGTCACTGTTCGGAAAGAAAATTTCGCATGAGTCGATCCCTGTCGTGATGGTGTTCAATCAAAAAGGGGAACTGGCAGGCGAGTTTCCGGATCCCCAGAATCCGGATGAGTTCACCTACGAAAAGAACGTCATTCCCCTTGTGAAATCACTGCTTCAGGCAAAGTAGAACTCGGACTGGACGCGGCTTTCCCGGTGAGAATGAAGTTCGTGCTGTGATTCTTCCGCCCCGTCGAGACGGAGTCTTCGTGATGACTCGATGGGATGGGAATCGGTCGTCGTGCGTTGATGACTGTCGTGGTCCATCTGGGTCATTTCATCGTGAATGACGGAATTCCAGGACTCAGATCGTTCGGTCAGCGGAACATAATTGAGTCGGGCCCAACGCCTGAATTGCAGTTCTTCAACAAGATCGAGTGGAGCGGTGTGAAAATTCACGGTTGGCCTCATAGAGAACAGGGTTCGAAAATCACCACAGAAATGATTGCGACAGCCTCCTGCCCGATTCCTCCTTCTGCCTATCGGCAGTTCCTGCCGGTTGATTCATCGCAATAGACCCTGACTTTCAATTGTCGTCAAAATGGCGAACACTGATGCATCAAGATTGATGCGAACGGCAATTCCGGAAACGCCGAAACCAATCGTTGTGATTCGATAAAGTCACTCTCGTCTTGCCGTATGTCTGAGTCTTCTTTGAACAATCTGGCCCGAAACATCCGGTTGCGACTGGCATACGACGGAACCCAATACTCCGGATGGCAGGTTCAGCCGGGGCGAATTACGATTCAGGGGTGCCTGGAACAGGCGATCAAATCGTTGACGGGAGAGTCGGTTTCGGTCTTGTCGGCCGGTCGGACGGATGCCGGTGTTCATGCGCTGGGGCAGGTCGCCAGCTTCTTCACGACTTCAAAGATCCCAGCAGAGAAATGGCGTCCAGCACTTCAGACGCACCTCCCCCCTGATATCGTGATCCTGCAATCGGACGAAGTTCCGCCGGAGTTTCACGCCACGTTTTCAGCGGTCTCCAAGCGGTATCGGTATGTGATTCTGAATCGTCTTGTCTCTGATCCGTTCGTGGCCCGGTATTGCTGGAAGATTGGACAGGAACTCAATATTGAATTGATGCAGCAGGGGGCGAACTCCTTACTGGGAACGCATGACTTTCGGAGTTTTGAGTCACACTGGCCGAACAAGGCAACCAGTGTCCGAACTGTTCACGAACTGACGCTTCGTCGGATGTCTCGCTGGCAACTCTGGGGCACGGAACCGGTGGATGATCAAGTGCAAGCCCCCCCCGGCGACGGAGAATTTATCTGCCTGGAGATCGAAGCGGACGGCTTTCTCTATAACATGGTTCGTACAATTACCGGAACACTGGTGAACGTGGGACGCGGCTCCTGGGATGTACAGGATGTCGAACGGGTTCTAAAGGCCCAGAACCGGAGCGTCGCCGGAGGAACTGCCCCGGCGTGCGGCTTATTCATGGTCCGAGTGCGTTACCACGAAGACAACCTGGCCTATCGTGATCCAAGGTAGGAAAAGAACCAAATTCGAAATTCTAAGAACCAAAAAAATACGAAACTGTTGCCTTTTTTCTATTCCGTAAATTCCGTCTTTTCCGTGGTTCCTCACCCGGTTCAGTGTTTGAAATGGCGGCGGCCGGTGAAGATCATGGCGATGTTGTGTTCGTTGCAGGCTTGAATCACTTCATCGTCGTTACGTGATCCACCAGGTTGAATCGCGGCGGTCACTCCTGATTTCGCGGCGTTATCAATTCCGTCACGGAACGGGAAGAAGGCGTCGGAAGCAATCACGGAACCGCGGCTTCGGTCTCCGGCTTTGAACGTGGCGATCATCGAGGAGTCGACACGGCTCATCTGGCCCGCTCCGGCCCCGATCAACATCCCTTCCTTCGCCAGCACAATCGCATTCGATTTCACATGCTTGCAGACCTTCCATGCAAACTTCAGGTCGCGCAGTTCTTCAGCCGTCGGGGCTCTCTGTGTGACCACTTTGTAATCGTCTTCGGGATCCTGTTGATCATCCCGGTCCTGAATCAGCAGCCCTCCAGTCACACGACGGTACTCCAGTCCGGAAGCGTGACTTCCCCGTTCGATCGTCGATCGCAACAGGCGAACGTTGTTCTTCCACTTGGGCTTCGTGGTGAGAATTTCCATAGCGGACGCTGAATAGCCCGGAGCAATAATCGCTTCAATGAAACGTCCCGGCTCGGCCAGAGCTTCCGCAGTCGCGGTGTCGAGTTCCCGGTTGAATGCAAGAATGGAACCGAAGGCACTGACCGGATCTCCGGCATACGCCTGCAGAAAGGCAGAGACAAGGTCGTTGCCGATCGCACATCCGCAAGGATTGGTGTGCTTAATGACCACGGCCGCGGGATCGTCAAATTCCCGGACCAGTGTCAACGCGGCGTCCAGATCGAGAAGATTGTTGTAAGAGAGCTCTTTGCCGTGCAGTTTCTCTGCGGTGGCAATAGATGCGACAGGCGCGTTCTTTTCGATGTAAAATGCCGCCGACTGATGCGGGTTTTCACCATATCGCAGATCAGCCGCTTTCTTGAACGAGAGTGACAACTCTTCCGGAAAACGGCTGGCCTGTTCTTGTCGGGAAAGGAAATAGTTTGAGATGGCCCGATCGTACTGAGCGGTCATTTCAAATGCCGCCTGTGCCAGTTCACGACGGAATTCCAGTGTCAGACCGGGACCGTTCAACTGCTCGATCACTCGATCGTATTGCTCGGGCCGAGTGACGATACCGACATAGGCATGGTTCTTCGCAGCGGAACGGACCATGCTTGGTCCACCGATGTCGATGTTTTCAATCGCCTCTTCTGCAGTGACGTTCGGCTTCGCAATCGTCGCTTCGAACGGATACAGGTTCACGACGACCAGTTGAAACGGAATGATCCCATGTGCCTGAATCGCCTCGGCATGTTCCGGGTGATCCGGCATTCCGAGAATCGCTCCATGAACGCGCGGGTGCAGCGTTTTCACCCGTCCATCCATGATCTCGGGAAATCCTGTGTAGTCAGAGACATCAAGAACCGGAACTCCCTGTTCTTTCAGGAAACGGGAGGTTCCGCCGGTCGAGAGAATCTCAAATCCCAGACGGATCAGTTCCTGAGCAAAGGGCCCTAACCCGGTTTTGTCACTGACACTGATCAGAGCCCGAAGAGGCGTTGCACTCATGATAAAAACGTTTGCTGGTAATGTATAAAAATAAGGAAAGAGCAGCTCTCCGGAGATTCCTCAGGAGAGCGTGCTCATAACGGATACATCTTTTGGGTGCCATGCTCATGTCGCGTCAGCAGAGTGAGCATGAATGGACGTCCCTAATTTCGTTTGGCATGCTCATGCTGCTGACGTGACATGAGCATGGCATCCAGGCAATTCCGGGAGGGCGAAGCTCCTGCTGAGCCGCGAACAAAATGAGCGTCTTCCATGGTTTGCGGCTCGGCAGGAGCCTCGCCCTCCCATTTTCAATATACCGAAATCCCTAAGCGTGCCGCAGGCGAAATGTGAGGCATCGTATACCCAAACGCCCCATTCGCCTGCCCCCGATAGACCGAACCGGTCTCTAATCTGGGACCCAGAGTTTTTTCTCTGCGCTGGAGGTTTCTTCTGTGGCGGCTCCCCAGATCGGTTTCTCGCCGATGCCGACCGTCTGTGGGGCCAGAATCGATGATCCCCAGGGAGGATCGATCTTCAAGGTCTGGGTGAATTCTTCCAGACGTGCCCGAACTGCTGGAAGTTTCGCACCATATTGATTCCAGACTTCCAGCAGAAGAGGTCGGAGTTCCGGGTCTTCTGGATTACGGGAACGAAGCGAAATTTCGCGCAGTTTCCACATCAGCAGAGACTCGAAAGCATTGCCATGTTCTTTTGTGAACTGCGAGCCCTGATGCAGCCACTTCAGTGCCTCTTCATGAAGAAGAGACCGACTGCACAGGTCTGAGAGTGTCACATAGGCCTGTTCGGCATCCTGTGCACGCACTTCAACGAGTTTCGGACGATTGGTGACGTACTCGGCAAGCAGTCGGCATCCAAGACCGGCATGCTTGACGACGACACAACGCTGCAAGACTCGATCGAAAACCTCGTCCGAGAGTGAAGAGGTTTCCAGTTTCAGAAGCTGCGGAACTGAAAGCGTGTTCAAATCCTGATCTTCGGTCAGCGTGATCGGTTCCTCTACCGGAAGCTGCAATTGCTGACGAAGCGAAGCCTGATCCAGAATGACACCACGACGGTCAAAGAAGGAGTCAAATACTCGCAGTGCCGCGGAGAGTGCCACGACTACAGCAGGATCTCCGGCAACCTGTTTCGGAGACTTTCCTCCCAGCCCGACCAGTGGCGTTTCCAGCCAGACCTGAGGAACCGTTTCATGAATAAACTTCGTCCGCAGATCGTTACGGACACGGGGAGGAGTCTGCGGTGGGAAGAAGGCGGTTTCCGACAACGCCAACTCTTCCGAGGAATACTCGCCCCATTCATCGTCCGCAATCGCCTGACCATCTTCGCCAACCTTTGGCTTGATGATATCACCGGCTGCTTCCTGAAGAATCTTGACCGCGTTTTCGAACCGGTCTCCTTCCAGCCCCGTCACGGCAAGACTTGCTGGGGATCCGGCTGCTTCGGAATCGGTCAGCATGATCTGGCCGATGGCACGGGGAAGAGTTTCCAGCGTTGCCTGTTCCAGTTCTGCGGCTGTGGGAACCGATCGATCCAGAACATCGTAAGCCGCGACAATTCCACCCCGTTTGAACTCTTCGTCCAGAAGTTCCGTCCGATTCAACCGATCGTCGTTATCCAACCGGGTGAGCAGACGGGAAAGCGATTCCGTTGTGTAGCTGCGTGATTTATTCTTGATCACGTCGGCACCGCGACGCTGCAGCAATTGGGCAATCGTTTCCACGTCAATGGCCCGCTCCTGTACCTGATACAGTTCGGCGGCGCGATGAAGAGCGGCGGCGGCGCGAACTTCGTCCCCGTCCCAGGCCCGCATCAGACCGATGGTATGCCAGAGTTCGGCGGAGTGTGGTTCCTGCTCTGAGACCTGATCCAGCAAATCGGCTGCTTCAGAGAAACAGGCGTGGAAATAGAGTCGCTGGGCTTTCTTTACCTGAGCGGCAACCGCGTCACCGGGAGAGTACTGAGGAAGTGGATGAGCTCCTCGTAGCGGATAAGGAACGCTGGTATCCGAATCGAATTCCAGCATTACCATCAGCGTTTTCTGACGCTGTTGTTCGGATTCCAGACGGAGCAGCACGGCCATGTGCTGACGGGCGGCCATCTCTTTTCCGGTGACGAGAAAATGATCGACCAGTTTCCCGGCGAGGACCGACACCACGTATGGTTCGGCGGTCATGCTTTTGAGAAAGGCGCGGTGAATGACCTTTTTACACTGCTCGATCGGCTCGAGATCGGTCATGACCAGAGCCAGCAGACCGTTGGAAAGTGGGTGATCCGGAAATTTCCGCAGATAAGCGACCAGACTGTCCCGGGCGTCGGCGTGGCGTTCATCAGTAATCAGCGCCAGCGCGCGCTGATTGATCAGCCAGCCATTTTCTTCATGATCTTTCAGCAGCTTTTCAATCAGCTGCAACGCCATGCGGGGCTGGTTGTTCTCCTGAAGCCGCTCGATTTTCGCCATTTCCGGAAGAATCGCCTGACAGCAGAACTTCACCTTTTTGCCGCTGCCGCAGGGGCAAAGCGCGTAAGAATCCATAACTGATCTTCTCCTGGGGTTCTCGCTGAATCGGAGTTCCAACCGGAACTGGCGAACGTGAACAGTGTCGCGCCGAACCGACAGCGGAATCTGATTGGAATCGTTCCATGTGTTGCGCCATTCTTGACTTGGGGAATGTAGAACAGTTGCAGGCACAATCACGACCATACAGTCTCGGCCGTGCGGGCATTGCTCGAACATCCGCCAGAACAAGGGGGACGCATCACCCGACCATCGCTGGCAATCCCTGATTTCTGCCAGGCTTTCGATTTGTCAGATGGCCGGTGGAATACGAAATGTCTGGTTTCCACGCAATTTAGACGATTTATGCAAATTTTGACAGGCTGGAGTTCCCTGAGATGTGCCTGAGCCGCGTCTGATCTCTCTCAACACACCCCAGTCACCGGAGTGAAAATTGAGGAACGATGAATCGGCAATCGGTGCCGGACCAGATGACAAATTGCCGAAATCTGAAGAAACCACATGCCTTTTCCTCATGCTTTGAACTAGAACTGGCAGTCCGTCTTCATTCAGAAGTCATTTCCTCCTGTTTTTCCTCATGTTCATTTCCCCCCGAGAAGGAGTTTCCCTGAGTGGCTGGCAGCGCGGAACGCTGTTTCTGCTGGGGCTGACTCTCTTTTCCGGATTCCTTGTTGCCTGGTGGCTCACACCGGATCCACGCGGATTCGGCACCCATCAGCAATTTGGACTTCCTCCCTGTTCCCTCGAATTGTTTTTTGGAATTCCTTGCCCCGGTTGTGGTTCCACGACCAGTTTTGCCCTGTTTGTCAAAGGAGACTGGCTGCGTTCCCTCCAGGCGAATGCTGCCGGATTCGGACTGGCATTGGGGTCCAGTATTTTCATCCCCTGGAGTTGGTTGAGCAGTTATCTCGGCCGGAGCTGGGGAATCAGCCATCCGGGGCGTGTGTTGTTGTGGTCTCTTATCGGACTGAATGGGATCGCCCTGATCCAATGGTGTGATCGGTTGTTTGCAAGCTGATCTCACACGGGATCACAACGTGTGTTTAAGAACCTCGAACAAAACTTTCCCCGATCCGCTCGTGGAAGGGGAATTCTCATCTTTTGAGAGGTTTTGTTCGCGGCACTAAATGGTTTTGTGCGAAGGATCGTCATATGAAACAGAGCCGTTCCAGTCATCTGGATCACCTGCTCCCGGCATCGTGTGAGCTGCGTCATACGCCCAGGCTGCGGTTGCTGTTTCCGGGACTGTTCATTTTCTCGACGCTGCTTTTCCTGGGGCAGACCGGTTGCATCAACACCATGGTCATGGTCAGTAAAGTCCTCATGGGGGACCCGATGCAGCTCTCCGGGTACGAAGTGGCCACCGGCGTTTCACTGAAGAAAGAACAGAAGAAAGTCCTCATCCACTGCACCGCTCCGGCGATGGTTTCCGAGACACACAGCACTCTGACTTCCGATCTGGAAGAAGAGCTGCTTCGAAGAATGCGGCGGCACAAACTGATCGTTCTGCACCCGGATGTCGCCGCGAAAACACTGGATCGGCTCGGCGGCCGCTTTGATCCCAAGGCGATTGCCGAAGATGTGGAAGAAATGGATGTCGTGTTCCACGTGCATGTCGAAGAATTCCGCTACAAGGAAGAATCGAGCCCCAACTTTTATCGTGGTTATGTCACCGGTCGAGTCATTGGTTACGAAGCCCGTGATGATGACGGAAACCGCCATACCGTTCAGGTGTTTGACCAGAGATTTCAGGCAACCTACCCGACGACATACCCGGTAGCCATTGATCAGACTCCTAAAAATGTCTTTATCCGCCGCTTCATCGATCATATCGCCGACGCGGTCGGAGCTTCGTTTTATAACGTCAACCGCAGCGAACTGTATGCGAACTGATGTCGGTTGATCTCCCTTCATTGCAACAATTTCCCAATCGGAATCTTTAGATGTCCGTTCCCCGCTCGACCCGATTTCGTACACGCATCTTCCAATTGGGAGCATGGTGTGCCTTGTGGACCTCTTGCCTGGGAATGTCTGGCTGCGCGCAGTTCGTCATTCTGAGTTATCTCATCCACGGTCCTCCAACCATCGAACCCGACTTCGACACCGAAACCGGAAAGTCGATGAGTACCCCGAATGTCACCGTGGCTGTGGTCTGCTTCGCCCCCAAGGAACTGCAATGGAAGTTCCCGCAGATCGATGATCAATTGGCCACCGCGGTGTCGTACCGGCTGGGACAGAACCATATCACGATGATTCACCCGGATTACGTGAAAGCCTGGACCGACGCCAATCCAGACTGGGAAAAAGCCTCAGAGATCGGCAAAGCCTTCAACGCCACATACGTCGTTGAAATCGAGCTGGCCGAGTTCTCGTTACACGAGGGAACGAGCACAACGCTCTATCGTGGATCGACAGAAGCCTATGTCCATGTCGTCGAAATGGACACGGACGGTTCCGGCCATGGAGAGCGCATCTTCACTAAAGAACTTGATTTTGTGTATCCGACCAAAGTTCCCCGGCAGTCATTCGATCAACCGTTGAATGCTTTCCAGAAGGAATATCTTGCATCCTTGAGTCAGCGCATCGGCTTCCTGTTCTATGAACGCTTTTCCGGCGACATGATTTCCTGGGCCAATTAGATCGTATCCAGAAATGATCTGGCCGGGTTGTCCGGAATGGAACGTATGATTCGTGTGCCACTGCTCTGTGAGCAGTGCAAACGTCAGAACCGCTTTCTTTTGTCCAACGTCTTTTCACAGTCAACATCGTTTTGACATTCGACACTGCTCGCAGAGCAGTGGCACACAAGACCGACTTTTCCTGGATTGCGGGCCAGATCGGACAGGTGATCTGTGGATACACTCTAGAGCGAAAAATACAGATTCGTAGGGTGCATGAAGCACGAACAATTGTCAGAGAAATGGTGCATTCCGCAACTCCGCCTCAAAAGCAGTGTGTGGTTTCCATCAGGACGAAACTTCGTGCGCAATGCACCGCCACTTAAGGAGTTGCTACATACACCCTACCAGAGGTATGAATAATCCAGCCGAATGCGGTTGCAGCAACTGGATTGTATGTCGCCACAAAAGAAATCAGGCAGACTTCCTGTGAGGCATCTGGAGAACTTCTGATTCGACCGGGATCATCTCCGGAACAGCAATTCGTTCAACAAATTCCGGGTCGCGCTGACGTTGTACATACGCCCCCAATGCCACCAGCTTCTGTTCCAGTTGTTCGTAACCCCGATCGAGATGGTCGATTCGACGAACCGTCGTTTCTCCTTCTGCAGCAAGACCTGCGACGACGAGTGCGGCACTCGCTCTGAGATCCGATGCCATCACCTCAGCTCCGGTAAGTCCGGGAGTTTCTGAAACGATCGACATGGCTCCTTGCTGCCGCACACGGGCTCCCAGCCGACAAAGTTCAGAAACGTGCATGAACCGGTCCGGAAAGACATGATCCCGAATGAGACTGTTTCCCGGCAACGTGCAGGCCAGAGCCATCAATTGAGCCTGAACATCGGTGGGAACTCCGGGGTAAGGAAGTGCCGTGAAATCGACCTGCTTCAATCGTGAGCCGGGACGAATCGTCAGTGTCTTTCCGACTGAGTCGATCAGGAATCCCATTTCCTGCAGGACATCGATGACCGCTATCAGATGGGCAGGTTGAACGTTGTCGAGAGTCACTTCTCCCCGGGTGATGGCAGCTGCAATCAACAGGGTGGCCGCTTCGACGCGATCTGGGATCATGGTCACACGGGTCCCACAAAGCTGGTCGACTCCTTCAATTTCAATGCAGGGAGTTCCCTGGCCCGTGATTTTCGCTCCCATTGCATTCAGGGCGTCTGCCAGTGCAACCACTTCCGGTTCACACGCGGCTGCAGTGATCAGAGTGGTCCCTTGTGCCAGTGTTGCGGCGGTCATCACGTTGCAGGTTCCGGTGACCGTGCTGCCGTTCACTCCTCCCAGAAAGATTGAAGCTCCACGAAGCTGTTTTGCGCTCGCATGCACATAACCACCACGAACCTCGATCTCGGCTCCCAGTGCCGCGAGCCCTTTGAGATGCAAGTCGATCGGACGGTGTCCGATATTGCAGCCTCCCGGAAGCGACACGCAGGCATGTCCTCGTTTCGCGAGCAGTGGTCCAAGAACACAGATGCTCGCCCGCATCTGGCGGACAAGATGATAATCGGCTTTGAACGAAGTGGAGTCGATTGTCTGTAACGTCATCTGTCCTGAAGAGGAGTGATGAACGTCCATTCCAAGTGATTGCAGCAGTTTGCCAAGAGTGCGAACATCCACCAGATGCGGAACGTTCTCCAGAATGGTTTGTCCCTCAACAGCCAGAGCGGCCGCCATGATAGGCGAGGTGGCATTCTTCGCCCCGCCGACCTGAGTCCGGCCGGTGAGCGGTGTTCCTCCTTGAATCACAAACAGATCCATCCTGCGAATCCCTTCGAATACCGTTCGCTGTCGCTGAACAGAACGCTTTATCTTTGGCCGACGACCACTCGGGCCTGGCCACTCAAATCATTCTTGACACCAACGTTGTTGAAACCGTTCTGTTTTAAAATCTCCATTCCCGCTGAAGCCTGTTCCGGACTGAGTTCGAACATCAGCCAGCCTCCCGGTTTCAGGAACTTCGGTGATTGTGACGCGAGACAGCGGATCACGTCCAGACCATCTGGTCCGCCGTCCAGTGCCAGATGCGGTTCATGGTCCCGAATATCAGGAGCCAGTTCCGCGATTTCTCCCTGCTGGACATAGGGGGGATTGCTCGTGATCACATCGAAACGGCTCTCTGACGAAACCGGTTCAAACAGATCGCCGACAAGCAGCGTCACCCGATCTCCGACCTGATGCCGGTCAATATTGGCTTGAGTCACTTCCGCAACCTGCGGGTTCTTCTCGACAGCCGTCACTCGAACTTTGGGAGAGTTCTTTGCAATCGCGACCGGAACACAGCCTGAGCCGGTGCACAGGTCTAACAGCGTCGCAGGTTCCGGAAGTTCTTTCAGAACATCCAAAGCGGCCATCACCAGAATTTCCGTGTCTGGCCGGGGAATAAACACGCCGGGTCGAACCAGAAAGCTGAGGCTGAAGAATTCCCGGTGACCGACCAGATAGGCCACCGGTTCATGAGCCGCGCGTCGTCTCACCAGGTCACGCATCACGGCCCGTTGTTCGTCAGTCAGCGGCTGGTCGAACTGCGTATAAAGTTGAATGCGTGGACACTTCCGGGCATGGGCCAGCAACACTTCCGCATCAAGTCGAGGAGTGTCACTCCCTTTCTCTTTCAGGAACTGAATGGTCCAGTCGAGAATCCGTTTGACTGTCCATGGTTCTTCACCGGAGGTGCCGGAAGTCACGATCGTTTTACTTTCTGGAACAGTTTCGGTCGATCTCAAAGTGGGTAGTGGGTAGTAGATAGTGGGTAGGAAATGACAGGATTTTCTGATCCCTGAATCCTGATCCCTGACCCCTTGCTTTCCGTTAGATCGCCGCTCCTTTGAGTCGTTCCTGTCGGTCAAATTCAAGCAGGGCACCGATCAGTTCGTCAAGATCTCCCTGCATGATCTGGTCGAGTTTGTAGAGCGTCAATCCGATCCGGTGATCGGTGCAGCGACCTTGTGGAAAGTTGTAGGTTCGAATCCGTTCGCTACGGTCACCGGAGCCGATCAGGGTTCGGCGCTGCGTGGCCCGTTCTTCATGAAGTTGCCGTTGCTGCGCTTCCAGAATCCGGCTGCGCAGCACCCTCATGGCTTTAGCTTTGTTTTTGTGCTGACTTTTCTCGTCCTGACACTTCACGACCACACCTGTGGGAATGTGCGTGATACGAACGGCACTTTCTGTTTTGTTCACCTTCTGCCCACCGGGTCCGCCGGCACGCATGGTGTCGATCTTCAAATCTTCATCACGAATCACGAGTTCCACTTCACTCGCTTCCGGCAGAACGGCGACCGTGGCGGCACTGGTGTGAACCCGTCCTTGTGTTTCCGTCTCCGGAACCCGTTGCACTCGGTGTCCACCACTTTCAAACTGAAGTTCGTGAAAGGCCCCTTCCCCGGTGACTGAGAAGATGATTTCCTTGAAGCCCCCCATTTCAGACGGGTACGACTCCATCAATTCGAACTTCCATCCCCGTTTATCGACGTATCGGGTGTACATTTCAAACAGGTTTCCGGCGAACAGAGCGGCTTCTTCTCCCCCCGTTCCGGCTCGAATTTCCATGATCAACCCGCCACGGGTGATGGAATCCCCGGCAGTGGCGATGTCTTCCAGTTCGATCTGTAAGGCATCCCGTTTTTCTTCGAGCTCTTTCAATTCCTGCTTGGCATAGGCCCGAGACGCTGGATCAGTTTCGAAATCGATCATCTCCTGAGCAACGGCGATGTCGTCAATCAATTGTTGATACCCGCGAACTGCCATGGCGACTTTTCGCAGCCCACCATATTCACGTTGAATTTCAACAAGACGGGCCGGACTCGACAGAATGACTGCATCCTGCAGTTGGAGTTCGAGTTCTTCAAAGCGTTTCAGTTTGATTTCAAGACTGGGAAACATGATGAGTGATCCGTTTCAAATATCAGCGAGACCGGGGCAAAACGCACATCGACCGTGCGTCTTCACGAAGAAGCGAAATGAACCCGGCTAATGAAACGGCTGATGAAACATCATGCGACACCGTAAATGAAAAACAGTGTGGAAAGTGGGTGATAGAAAGTCTTCAAATTGATAAGCACGAACAGGACGCATCCCCGATGGAGAGGCGTCCTGGTGAAAATCGACTCATGCAATGCAACGGAACAAAAACGATTCCGTCTGCCTCACAGGAAGTGCAACCCTGCTGCGTCAGTCGCGAACAGGGAGTGACACGACGATTCCTGTGCCACTATTCTTGTGGTTGCTGCTGTTCTTCTTTTTTGGCCCAGTTGTATTTCTTCTGGAACTTCTCAACGCGACCAGCGCTGTCGACGTATTTCATCTTCCCGGTGAAGAACGGGTGAGATGCGGAACTGATATCAACCGTGACCAGTGGGTAGGTGTTCCCATCTTCCCACTGAATCGTTTCCTTGGAGCCGATTGTCGAAGCCGTCAGGAACTTATAGTCGGCTCCGACATCGTGAAACACGACCGGGCGATAGTTAGGGTGAATGCCGTCTTTCATTGATCAGACCAATATTCAAAGCCATGGAGAGAAAACGCACGGCGCCCTGGAATGAAATAGCGACCCCAACCCCGGCACTGCGCGAGCGAAACAGTGTAATGCTTCACTGTCCCAAGGGCAATCCAAGCCTTCGAATCGAAACTTTGGCAAGAGATCCCGGCATGTACCTCCTTGACATGACTTGCCCGGATTAAATAACATCAACAAGATCGTGTTTATTTTTTGATTCCAGAGTGGGCAAATGAAATATGAAAACGAGAAGACCGCTTCGAGGGAATCGAGGACACTTGCTGATTCTCAGGCGACCTCGCTGTGCCTCTCTTCTTCTGTTGTTAACTTTCTCCCTGTCAGCAGGTTGTGCAAAAACAAAAGAAAATGCCGGAGCGTCGGGAACCACCCTGAAACTGCTCAATGCATCGTATGATCCGACGCGGGAACTGTGGAAAGACCTCAATCAGGCGTTTATTCCCGCTTACGAAAAGGAAACCGGAATCAAGCTTCAGGTTTCCCAGTCTCATGGAGCCTCGGGAAGTCAAGCCCGTGCCATTATCGACGGTCTCGAGGCGGATGTGGCGACGCTTTCCATCAAGTCGGACATTGACGCCATTCGCAAGAAGGGGCTGATCAAAGAGGGATGGGAAACCACATTCCCTAATCATTCGCTGCCGTACACTTCAACAGTCGTTTTTGTTGTTCGTAAGGGGAATCCGAAGCAGATCAAGGACTGGCCCGATCTGATTCAAGGGGACATCAAGGTCATCACCGCCAGTCCCAAGACTTCAGGAAATGGAAAGTTGAGTTTTCTGGCCGCATGGGGAAATGTTCTGGCAAACGGCGGAACCCGGGAAGATGCCGAGAAGTTTGTGTCGCAGCTTTATCAGCGTGTCCCCGTCCTCGACACCGGTGCTCGAGGAGCAACCAGCACCTTCGCTCAGAAGAAAATCGGCGATGTTCATCTCGCTCTGGAAAGCGAAGCCTGGCTGGAAGTGAAAGAAGCAGGAGGGGAACTGGAGATTATCTATCCACCTCAAAGCATCATC
>DATMFC010000315.1:0-2518 GCA_035556335.1 Planctomicrobium sp.
AGATCAGGGTTGATTCCAATGGCTTTCGCACGACTCCATGCAAATGCAAATCCGCAGGAAAACCCCAGCAACACCATCATGCCATAGCCGAAGACGGGGAGCGTTGCAGGAACAGGGAGAAAGCGATGAGCCAGACTTAACGCCAGCAGGCCGATTCCCATGGTGATCCAGGTTTCCCGGCTCTTCAGAGCTTCCTTCTGGCCGGAGAGAACGTAATACACCAGGAGCAATGCAGAGATGAGTAACCAGACCCAGCAGATCCCGATATGCGGAACATCCCCTGGGACGGCCTGCCAGCCAGACCAGGGAGCATCCAATGCCAGTCGGATCAATGTTTGACGCATAGAAAATCCTGAGGGATTGCCACACTTGTTACGGAAGACGAATGGTAAGATGATCGATCAATCGTGTCTTCCCCACTAATGCGGCAATCAGGGCGACCATCTCCGGCTGACTCGATTCGATCGGCTTCAAGGTGACCGGATCACGGATCACCGCGTACTGAACTCCCACTCCCGGGGTTGAGGTCAGTTCGGCGAGCATCTGTTCTTCCGCGACTTTGACGCTCTTCTCCCCCGATTTCAGCACGGCTTCGGCAACCCGAAGCGAACGGGACAACGTCAACGCGGTGACCCGTTCTTCCGGAGAGAGATAAATATTTCGACTGCTCAGAGCGAGACCGTCCGGTTCGCGAATGGTCGGGCAGACGACGATTTCGATTGGAAAGTTCAAATCCCGGACCATCTGACGGATGACGGCCTGTTGCTGATAATCCTTGGAGCCGAAACAGGCGACGTCTGGCTGAACGATGTTGAACAACTTCGCGACAATGGTCGTCACGCCACGAAAATGCTCTGGCCGGAACTCTCCTTCCAGGCACGCGGAGATCCCTTCCACCGTCACCCAGCTTTCATAACCGGGGGGATAGAGCGACGTGACATCGGGCAGATAAACGCAATCAACGCCTGCGGCCTGACATGCTGCCAGATCCGCTTCGAGTGGTCGAGGATATTTGTTCAGGTCTTCATGTGGGGCGAATTGAGTCGGGTTCACGAAGATCGTGACTATCGTGTAATTGACACGTTGTCGACATTCTTCCACCAGACTCAGATGTCCTTCGTGAAGTGCTCCCATTGTGGGAACACACCCGATTCCGCAGCCACGCTGCCGCGCGGCGTGCACCAGCCGGCGAACCTCATTGATTTCCTGTATCACGTCCACATCAAATTCCTTGACAGATTCACTTCTATTGAATGCACTCTCAAAGCGAGCATTCTCGTTCAAAGATTTCGTTTAGAGCAAGTTGCTCTCGCCTGTGCCCGCGCAGTGCGCGTTTCGACTGATGAAACGCAACTCGCCGCGTGGCGGAATGCGGACAATGCGGGAGTAATTCGCTCTAAATCCGATCCGTGTGGAGGGGGTCCGTTCAGTGAAACTTTAACGGCACCGTCTCCGTTTTCGCGACGTCAATGTCGAGAAACCGCGATTTCGGGGATCGCCACACCAGCCATCCTCCGATATGATCAAGATACATTTGTTCACACCTGCTCTCCAGCAGACGTACTTGGATTTCGAAGGATCGTGCTGACTCCATGACGACCGCCTCCCCCGCAACTGTTGAAACCGAATCGGAAGACCAACTCGTTCAGCGAGCACAGCAGGCTCTCAGTCATTGTAACTGGGAAATCGGCGAATGTGCTTCGCAATGGACAAAACGCTATTCTCGAGGGAGATCAGACGCGGATTTCGGGCAGCTGATCAGCCTGAGTGGAGACCAGGTGTTTCAACGCCGGCGAGTATGGGAAACTTTTTCGGATGTTCATGAGAAATATCCGAAACTGAAATGGTCTCACTTTTACGTTGTGTTGAACTGGGAAGATGCGGCCGATTGTCTGCAATGGGCCAACGACATGGAAGCGACCATCGCTGAAATGAAGGCTTGGCGACGGGCTCAACATGGAGAAGATCTCACAGAATCTCCTGAAGAAGTCCATTTCGGAATGGCGGAAACCTACATTACTGCCGACATGGGAATGGTGCAAGACCCCGACAGTTTCGCTCAGGCCGGAGCGGCCGCTTACAGTGGAACTCCGTTTGAATCGGCTCCATTTGACGCTGACGGAATTCGATCCGAAGTCGCGTCATCCGCAGCACGAGAGTCCGGTCAGGGAGAGTATGCTCCGTTCGCGAAAGGGGCACGCGGAAATGCACCCCAAGGGGAGTCCGGTCAACGGGAATCGCTGACGTCAGAGCAGATCGTCAAGAAAGCGGCGATCAGTCTGGAACGGGTGCTGGCCTCATTAACTCCGGCCGTTCTGGAAGACTTCGGCGACGTTCCCGCTCCGATTCAACAGCGTTTTCTCGATGCTGTCGAAAACCTGCAATCCCGCGCCGCCTCGCTGGCATAACGTTCGCAGTGTTTTGTTAACGTGAAAAAGTGGGGTTGGGTGGCCGGGGCTGGACTGAGCGAAGCGAGGGAAGCCCCGGGGTTTCGCGAGTACGCTCCAACCCCGGCCAC
>DATMFC010000316.1:0-3833 GCA_035556335.1 Planctomicrobium sp.
CGATGCGAAAGCCCGCCTTTTTTTCCGATTTGTTCTCCTGAATCCGCTCTTGCACCGATTCCATCGCGGAATCGATCTCGGTGGAGTTCTTTTCCGGAGCCAATTGCACCAGGTCCGCAGGTGTCGGCAGTTCGACGTTCACACTCAGCCGGTCTGCCCAGCGTCCGGCTGCCGCCAACAGTTCTTCAGCGGCACCGGGGATGGTTTTCAGGTGGATGTACCCGCCAAAACGGTGTTCCGTCCGGAGTCGCCGGGCAACTTCAACAAGCTGTTCCATCGTGTAATCCGGGTTCTGGATGATGCCTGAACTCAGAAACAGCCCTTCAATGTAGTTTCGCTGATAAAACTGGAGCGTCAGTTGGACGACTTCATCGATCGTGAATCGGGCACGGGGAGTGTCGCTGGAAATGCGATTCACACAATACTGACAATCATAAATGCAGTAGTTCGTCAGAAGGATTTTTAACAGGGAAACACAGCGGCCATCCGGGGTGTAGCTATGACAGATTCCCATTCCTTCCGTCGACCCCAACACGCTTCCAGCCCGAGTCGACTTCGAGCCGCTACTCGCGCAGGATGCGTCATATTTCGCGGCATCGGCCAGCAGCGCGAGCTTTTCCCTGAGTTCCATTTCGAGACGATTCCTCCTTCCAGCAAATCATATCCGGGATCGGCAACTTGAATAGCGGTTTCCCGTCAATGGCATTCAAGAGTCGGCGAAATCGCAGCGGGAAAAAATCAGGCTTTTCCATCTATCCCACTGACAGACCAGACATACGATTTACAGAACGCACCGAGTTCCGCCGTTTCGATCTGACGCGGCTTCCCATTTCTCTGAAACGTCGGGGAGTCGCAAGAGATCTCGCTCTCAATCAGGCTCGATGTTCTCTTTCCAGAGAACCAACAGGAGGTCAGTTCAGTTGCCGGATCTGATTCAAAGTACGAGTGAGGGTTTGTATTGTCCGGTAGGGGATTTCCATATCGATCCCTGGAGGCCGGTCCCGCGTGCGATCATTACTCATGCCCATGGAGACCATGCCCACAGGGGATGCGGACGATACCTGACGTCTACTCAGGGGAGGCATGTTCTGCAAACCCGTATGGGGGCGAGTGCGGTCGTCGACACGGTCAATTACGGAGAGTCGTTCACTCTGAATGGGGTTCGCATCTCACTTCATCCAGCGGGGCATGTTCTCGGCTCTGCCCAGATTCGGGTGGATTATCGGGGAGACATCTGGACCGTCTCCGGAGATTACAAAGTGACGCCGGATCAGACATGCACTCCTTTTGAGCCGGTTCGATGTCACACATTTATCACGGAATGTACGTTCGGACTTCCCATTTATCGTTGGCAGCCTCAGCAGGTGACGTTCGCTGAACTGAACCGCTGGTGGGAAGGGAATCGGGACATCGGCAGGGTTTCTGTCGTTTTTGCCTATGCACTTGGAAAAGCCCAACGTGTGATTGCGGGGTTGGACCCGTCGATTGGCCCCATCCTTTGCCACGGGGCAGTGGAACGGGTGAATCAGGATTACCGCCAGTCCGGGATACCGCTTCCTCCGACGAATTATGCCGGGAGGTATGAACGGACCAAGGATTGGGAAGGGGCCATTGTCGTCGCTCCTCCTTCATCGAACGGAACAGTGTGGATGCGGAAGTTCGGCGATCCCTCAAGAGCGTTAGTCTCCGGGTGGATGCAGATTCGTGGAACGCGCCGTCGTCGTGCGGTTGATCGGGGATTCGTCCTGTCGGATCACGCAGATTGGCCGGGGCTTCTCTCAGCGATTCACGCCACAGAGGCGCAGCGAATTCTGGCGACGCATGGACGAACAGGTCCGATGGTCCGGTGGTTGCAGGAATCCGGATTAGACGCGGCTCCACTTCAGACACAGTTTGTCGGAGAGCGTGACGACGCCGATGTGGATGACGCCGAAGAGGGGGCTGCGATTGATTCGGAAGAAGAAGCTGTGATCAATGGAGAAAACGTGGGAGAACCTGAGGGAGAAAGACTGTCGTGAAGTCGTTTGCGGAACTCTATCGGACTCTTGATGAGACCACAAAAACAACGGTCAAAGTCGGAGCGATGCGCTCGTATTTTCAGAAGTGCAGTTCCTCCGACGGTGCTTGGGGAGTCTTTTTTCTGAGTGGTCGACGGCTGAATCGACTTCTTCCCACAAAACTGCTCCGTGAGTGGGCAGCGGAGCAGGCCCAGATTCCCGACTGGATGTTTGAGGAGTGTTACGGAGCTGTCGGCGATCTGGCGGAAACGATGGCACTTCTGCTGCACGCTCCGGGGGAGCAGGCAGAATTCTCTCTGACAGACTGGGTGGAGAATCGCATTCGTCCTCTCGCTTCGATGAGTTCCGAAGAACAGCGTTTCGCCTTGCACGAGGCATGGAATCAACTCTCCGTTCATGAACGATTCGTATTTAATAAACTGGTGACGGGGAGCTTTCGCGTCGGCGTCTCGCAGGGGCTGGTGATTCGGGCCCTCGCGGAGGCGAGTCAACTGCCGCAGGCGACCATTGCTCATCGGTTAATGGGCAAATGGGAACCGACCGCCAGGTTCTTTATTCAATTGATGTCCGATGACGATGGGGAGACCAATCATAGCCAGCCGTATCCTTTCGCGCTGGCACATCCCTTTCAGGAGGAGCCGGAAACTCTCGGCGATCCTGACCAATGGTTGCTGGAATGGAAATGGGACGGAATCCGCGGGCAGATCATTCGTCGAAATGGAGAATCCTTTCTCTGGTCCAGAGGAGAGGAATTGATTCTGGAGCGGTTTCCGGAACTGAACCCCGCCATCAGCACGCTCCCAGACGGAACGGTGCTGGACGGCGAGGTTCTTGGATGGAAAGACGGAAAGCCGTTGCCGTTTGCTGAACTGCAACGTCGTATCGGCCGTAAAACAGTCGGGAAGAAGCTGCTTGCGGACGTTCCTGCCAGGTTTATTGCCTTCGATCTGCTTGAGGCAGGGGGAGTCGATCTGCGCGAACTTCCACTCGCGCATCGACGCGAACGTCTCGTCTCTCTGATCTCAGCGGACGATCCAGAGTCATCGATTCTGCTCTCCTCGCTTGTTGAGGGGGATTCCTGGGAAGCATTGCGTTTGCAGAGAAGCAGCAGTCGCAACTTCCATGTCGAAGGAATCATGATGAAACGGAAAGACTCACCGTATCCCCTGGGACGGGTAACGGGCCTGTGGTGGAAATGGAAAGTGAACCCGTTCACTTGTGATGCAGTCCTGATGTACGCCCAGCGTGGACACGGACGCCGCGCCAGTCTGTATACGGATTACACATTTGGAGTCTGGGACAACGGTCAACTCATCCCGTTTGCCAAGGCATATTCCGGTTTGACGGATGCGGAAATTCGGGAAGTCGATCGATTCATCCGGAAGAACACAGTCGAAAAATTTGGTCCGGTGCGGTCTGTCAAACCGGAACTGGTTTTTGAACTCGCCTTCGAAAACATCCAGCTTTCAACACGCCATAAGTCCGGCATTGCCGTGCGATTTCCCAGAATGTCTCGCTGGAGACAGGATAAGAAAGCAGATCAGGCGGATACTCTGGACGGGATCAGATCGTTGATGGCAGGAGAACCGACTGTAACATGACTGGACCATCCGCGAGCATCGAATCGACCTCATCCTCCACACGGCACGGGACACCCCGAGTGAAGCGGCAGATCATGGAGTGGTTCCGCCAGCAGGGGTGGCGGCCCTTCCCGTTTCAGAAGCAGACTTGGGGGGCGATGCTGGAAGGGAAGAGTGGCTTGCTGCACGCGACAACCGGCACAGGCAAGACCTACGCGGTCTGGATGGGAATCCT
>DATMFC010000317.1:0-7920 GCA_035556335.1 Planctomicrobium sp.
CATTTGAACTCCCGTCGGTCATGTGACGGAAACCGACACTGGAATTATGGAACAGAACACCTGTATTAAAGAAGACCCGATCATCTCTATAGCATTGCGCATTTTTAATTGGTTCTACCCCATTATTGCGTACTCCGCCTCCTTGTACGCCGAAATAGTTGATGTTGTTTAACCCGGGTTTTGAGGCAGGGTCCGAAGGGCACTGATATTTAAACATCGGCCGAAGAAACAGGTTGTTATTGCGTCCCTGCCCGGCGATCCCCGAGTTCGAACGGAACCTTAAGTCGAATTCAAACTCGTTGTAAAGATTCGTCTCTTCCAGAAATGGGAGCAACATCACCGTCCAGGGGGCGTACTGATTTCGTGCCAGTCCCGTGCCTGTTGGCTCGGTGCGGCACCAATTGGTGACTGTGGTGTTGACATTGGTCACGAACCCGGAAGGGAAAACCCGATGGGTGTCATGGTAGTTATGCATGGCCAGGCCCAGTTGCTTCAGCCGGTTCTTGCAGTCGCTGCGGCGAGCGGCTTCTCTTGCCTGCTGGACGGCCGGTAATAACAAAGCGACAAGAATGGCGATGATCGCGATGACAACGAGAAGTTCGATCAGAGTAAAGCCTGAACGGCGCATTCGGTTCCGATTCATTTTGGAGACTCCGAAAGTAGAAGGAGAAATTGGAAAGAGAAGTTGATTCTTAGAGGCAATGACGTGTTTCCGGCTAAGAAATCCGGCATTGATCGGAAGACGGGAAAACGAAAATGAAGACTCCATGGCTGCTGGTGAATGAAATGGAACCCCGCTAATAAGTTGTGGCAACCTTCGGACTACGGCAGCCCGCCGATGAAGACCGGGTCGATCTGGTGACTGCCCGAATCGTCTGACTCGAAAAAGAGTCCTTCAACCTCGGCATTGGGAGGGTACCCAAGGTCGCTGAGATCAATTCCAACTGCCAGTGCATGGAACGGCAGTCGTTGGGGACGGGGGGAGAGTGTTGGGGCGGTCGACAGTGCGTCGAGCGACTTGGGCGGGTCCACAAAAGAGGTCAACATGAATGTCACAACGGGCTTGGCTTCCGCAGAGGTCATCGTGATGTCGAAACGGGTCACATGATGACTGCGGAGCCCCGCCTGAGGAATCAGAGGACTGACCCAGAAGTGGTCTCCCTCAGGGGGATAAACAACGGACTGGACCTCGAACAGGACCACATCTGGCCCCGGTGCATTGATGACCGGCTTGTGAAATCGGATTCCCATTCCACGACGGGGATGGCCGTCACTTCCATTATTTTCGTCAGTGAGTGACTTACGGCCACCAAAATTAAACAGTCCTTCGTTCAATGCAGTGCTCTCAGATAACAGGTCAGCGGGATTGTCCGGAGGAGCCTTTTCCCAGGCCAGATTGTTGCGAACGCGGCCTGCAACAAAGCTGATCACATCAATGCCGATCAGTTCGCTGACACCGTAAGTACGAACTGTTCCCCCCCGCTGCACAGTGACGCTCTGCAGCGAACGGACTTCAGGGCCATCGCCAGCTTTTTCCGCCTCATAGGAAATGACACGATCAGGGAGGCCCTTTTGGTAAGTCTGCGGATTGAAATCGAGTTTCTCCAGTTTGAGGGACTCGTCCACACGCCCGGCATCTCCATGAAACAACGTCACGCCAGCATCTGGCTGCCCTTTGGGTTGAAACCGGGCTGCTCCTTCGATCACGTGAAGATCGGAATGCCCCCCCTCATCGATTTTGACTGAAAATCGGGTCCCCAGGTCGGTCACCTCTCCTTGAGGCGTGAGGATCTGAAATCCCTCCGCCCCTGGAGGCGCATGCACCGAGCAATGTCCGATTTGCAGTTCCATCCGGTTTGGGGTTTTGATCTCAAAGATTGCGGGAGCTTCCAGAACCACCGTTGCTCCATTGGGAAATGTGAGTTCCAGCATTCCCTGATACAACACATATCTGTGATCTGACTGGAGCGGAGAATGAAGCGACGGCAGTAGAGCACCGAACAATTCAGCATTCGCAGCTTGAGTCAGGCGGACGGATGAGTCCGGTGGAGTAGCGGGAAGGGGGGAGGGAGCGGAACTGACTGGAATTTCCGGAATCTGCTCCAACTCAGGTCCTCGGGCAACGTGTTCCTGTTCATTCTGATCGAAGAATGTCCAAAAAATTCCCCCCAGCATCACCACTACGACGATCGCGGCGAGCCAGCCCTTTGAACGGGTGCCTGGTCTCGGAGATTGAAGACTGCGGGGAGGGGGAATCAATGACTCTTCGGGAGTCGGCAGTTCGTGCAGCGTCGTCAGTCCTGTGTGAACGTCGATGTATGAGAAATAGATGTCCTGCAAAGTGGGATTGTCTCGCAGTAGTGACTGCAGCCGTGCATGCTGCTCCCGTGTGATGGAGTCATTGACGAGCGCCTCCAGTAATGCGTGCAGTTCTTCCCGTTCAGATCTGCTCGACATGGGGATCTCCGTTCTCAGCCAGCTTCCGCTCGACGCATTCCATCAAGCCCCGACGAATGCGTCCCAGACGGTTGTACAGCGTCTGCGACGCCCTGCCGGTTGACGCCGCGAACTCCTTCAACGCCTGATTGCCTTCATACGCGGCCCGCACCAGATCCCGTTCCAGTGAACGCAGTTCTGCCACGCAACCTCGCAGCGCCGCCAGTTGAGCGTCGTGATGCTCCAGATTCTCGACACGGCGCTCCGCGAGCTGCGCCATCAGGTCGGTGTCGAATTGCAGTCGGTCCCGTTGATTCGCGCGGAGGAAGTTGCGGACCTCATAAAATGCGATGCCGCAGGCCCAGCTCAGGAAGCTCCGTTCCCGGTCGAACTCTGCGAACTTCCGCCACAGCAGCAGACTGCACCGCTGAAGCACGTCTTCCGCGTCGGCATGATGCGGCACGAGAGAGTAAATATACGCACACAACCTCGCGCGATCACGAGAGAACAGGCCGAGGAACTCCTCGTACTGGTCTGCTTTCGCATCGTGGCAGTGATTCGAAGCATCATCCTGATTGTGGTGACCCATCAACAATACTTCCTCCCGATAAAGTATCGTTCTGCTTTGATGCTACTTACCGTTCAGGGAGAATTTTTTTGCCGGTCCGCACTGGGAGGATGCGATGCAATATATTTGAAATAAAAGACTTATGTTTTGTTTTTTTGCTTACATGAATTGTGCGGAAACCTGCCGAAGTCGGCAGGTTTCAGAGGAGCCTTCCTGATGGGGATTTCTCGTTTGCCCGGGCGGGATGGCATATCGGGATGGCATGTTCAGCGAGGGGGCGGATGTTGGATGGGCCACCCGCCCCTTATTTCTTGTTTTCGACTTCGAATTTCACATCAGAAGTTTTATTGGAGAAGTCGTAATTCGTCGTAAAAGGAGGGAACAGTGAATTGCCCTTGAGATTGGGAGTATTCTGGGCATCGATTCCGTCAAATCCTGTAATGGTGACGACATGCGGGCCTGAGATGACCCCTCGTCCTGATTCTGTCTGGAAACGGCCGCCACGAATTTCGGCAATTGCTCCAGGGCCGGTATTTCCCTGAGAAACATCTGGAGTAAATCGGATTTCTCCCTCTGGAACGAGAGCACCCTGATAGATCACCGTTCCTTGAACGGTGTGACGTTTGGGGCCGGATGATCTTTCACATCCCACAATTGCAGGAATCATCAGGCTGACACACATCAGCAATAATTTGGGGGAGGCAATCATAGTTGAGCCCCTCCCGCTGGCTGGCCGTCGGCTCTTGCGCCGAGTTGCTGGAAAATCTGCAGGTTCATGTTCTCGCTGAGGAATTGAACCGAGCCATCACACATGAGAAAGTGAGCTCCTCCTGTATGCTTGCTTCCAAAACACCCGGAAGAGTCGTTACCGTTTTTTCCGGTATTGAGCGGATAACGCGTCCCTGTTGTTACTGAGGGAAATCCGCTGTTATTTACTGTAAACGCGGCAGATGCCCAGCCTTCATTGTAGCGCGTGTCGGAATCTGACCAGTTCTGATAGGGAGATTCTCCAACCATGAGGACATTCGAAGCTCCATCGGCGATGTCCCGAAATGTAATAGACGAGTTGTAATAGAGGATTCCGTTATTGTGGAAAAAACGAGTTGTCGGCAAAGAACTCGAGGTGCAGTAAGGAACGCCTCCCCCTCCTTCAACTCCCCGATAGCTCGTCAATGGTTCATTCGGAAAAAAGTCGTCGGAAGGGCACCGATACTTTGAAAGTGGCAGCAGCCATTGTTCATGATTGGCGGTTGATCCTCTCCGATTTGTGCTATATGAAGTGAACTGCTCCTCGAAGACAAACTTGTTATAGCGATTCGATTCGTCCAGTTGTGGAAGAATCAGAACAGTCCAGGGAGCACGTCGCGGATCAACATCTCCCCAGGCACAGGTTCCTCCCGGAGTGGTGACCGCGCCTGCAGTTGTTCCCGCTCCGCCAAGGGGAAATCTGGAATGGAGGTCATGATAATTGTGCAGAGCCAGGCCGATTTGCTTTAAATTGTTTCGACACTGGGTTCGCCGTGCGGCCTCACGGGCCTGTTGAACGGCTGGAAGGAGTAGTGCCACCAGAATTGCAATGATCGCAATGACCACCAGCAATTCAATGAGAGTAAAACCTCTGGCACGAAATTGGGGTGATTTTGTGACGGGCATGATCGAACTTTCCACTCTTGAAGAAATCGTTGACGGACGAATCAAGTCCTTCAGTCAGTGCCCGCTCTCCCTGTCTTCAGGACGAGTGCCTTGTCAGGCTTCAAACTGAGGGTTTCTCACATGTTCCGCGGCTCGTTGGCCGCTCCCGTTTCGATTCTTCCACCCTGAATTTTAATGCTGACGCAACACGAGGATGATTCTAGTCGGAAGATTTCCCGGGGGATTAAGTTCAAGTGAAAAGCCTGTTATTTTCAGAGATTTCCCATCGATTTCCGGTCGATCCACGTGCTGGCTCTGTTCAGAGATCTTTATGGAAGATTCTGGTGGCGGCCGGGATGGCATGTTCACTCTGCTGGCGCGATGTGAGCATGCCATCCAATTTTGAGCATCCACCAGACAAGGCCACCCTGCCATGTTTTTTCTGATCTTTTTTACCGCCGTGATTGAACTCGTACTTTACAACGTCGCACTGGTCTCCATTTCCCGCCGCCCGCCGGATCAGGACGCCTGATGAATGTCATTGAATAATCGTTCCAGAGACCTGCGACTTTTTCCCCAGTCGAAAAGCTGACCCTGAATACGGGTCGCCGCTTCGACGTGTGTCCCGTGTTCTTTTTTCTCAATGGAGATGGTCAGCAATCCGGCAAAGGAATGAAGATCCGACGGGAGTGCTGCTGTGATGACACAACCGTCCGTTCCTTGCTGGATCGTTTTCACTTCCTGTCCGGAGCGACCGAGAGAGCAAAGCACAGCCACGATGACTGCTCCAATGGGAGAGGGAAGCGTTTCCGATCGAGTTTTACCGGTGGAAATTCCCCATTTTGCGTACATCGGTTGAGCAAATGCCGCGACTTTGCTGAGTGGAACGCCTCCAGTCAGGGGGGACATCGCCTTTTCAGCGATCTGAAGGAATTCTTCCCCAGTCAAGGTTTTGACAGACTCGGCTGACGCGGTCGAAATCCGGTGACGGACTTCCGGAATGCCGATCAACACGTCATACCGATGTTCCTGGATCCAGTTCTCCAATGGGAGGGGAATGGGGTGAACAGACGATTCGCTATCCTCAATCGCATTCCCGCACTTCCAGCAATATTTCCCCTTTGCTTTTTCTCCACAGGCGGTGCAGAACATGGGGAAAATCCTTTTTCCTGGGACATTGCAATTTCAGAGGGAAGGGGCAGGGAATGGAGATTGTCACTCAAAGTGATTTCCCTGCAAAGAGGAACTTGCTGCCGAAAATTTCCTACGAAATCTCGTTCGTTGATCAGATTCATCGAAACAGATCGACCGCAAACAGCGTCATATCAGGGAGAGCCCGACCGGTGTGCCTGCAAACTCTTCGAAATCGGCGCAATTCTCTCGTTCACCGGAGGGCGTTTGTCGAGTAACATGGGGAAGGGGATGCTGCGTGATTTTTGAAGCAATTCTGAAAAACAAATTCTAAACCCTAAATTCTAAGAACCAAGAAGATAGAGTTCAGGCATTACCGAGACGCGTGTCACGCATTTGTTTGGTTCTTAGTATTTAGAATTTAGTGTTTTTCCCACAGGATCGTCATGTCTGTGACGGAACAGGTTCGACCGCAATCCGAGAACGCGTCGCAGTACGTCAACTACGACGAGTTCATCGATATCAAGCTGAAAAAGGCGAAAGCCGGAATTCATCAGGCGGATCTGCTGACCGGGCTGATTCTGCTCGGGGTCGGTATTACGACCTATCTGTTGCTGTTTGCGATTGCCGACCAGTGGGTTCTCGCCGATGGATTCAGCGCGGGGGCACGAATCACACTGACGGTTCTCTTCTTTCTGGGATCGATTGGATGGCTGGGCTGGAAGGTGATCTGGCCGGCGATGCGACAAGTGAATGCACTGTATGCGGCCAGAGAAATTGAACGGGCTCATCCCGAGTTGAAAAGCGGTCTGATGAGTTGGGTCGACTTCCGGCAAACCGGTCGCCCGGTTCCTTCGTCGATCCGGTCCAGTCTTGAAAAACGAACCGCGACACAGATTTCGAAATCCAGTGTTGATGACGCCATCGACCGCCGACTGTTGTTGCGGTCGGCCTATCTGTTGCTTGGACTGGTCGTTCTGTTCTGTCTGTATACGTTGTTTTCTCCCAAGCGAATGTCAACAACTCTCTGGCGGGCATTAATGCCGTTCTCCGCCGTTTCCGCTGCGACAAGAACAGAGATCCGTGACGTTAAACCGGGAGATACCGAAGTCCTGGCACGTGATCAGATCGATGTTCAGGTCGAACTCGCAGGACATCTTCCGGAAGAGGTGACACTCTTCTTCTCAACCGCTGACCGAAGATTCGTCAACGAACCGCAGGTGATGCGGCGTGTGGACCAGCAGCAACTGTTGTTTCAGTCCCGACTGACCGGCGACGCAGGCAAAGGGTTACTAAGTGATGTGACCTATCACATCGTGGCGGGTGACGCGAAATCTCGGGCCTTCGAGATTCGTGTCAATCAGCCACCGACCGCTGAAGTGACCGGCATTCAGTACGACTACCCGCAATACATGGGACTTCCCAGATCGACCCAGCAGGCCACCGCCATTGACGCCTGGGAAGGAACCTGGGTGACAGTGATCGCGAAACCGAACATGCCGGTCAAACGGGCGATGTTGTATTGCTCCGATCAGGAAACGATCCGGGAAACTGCCGAAGCCTATCCGATGCAGGTTCAGGACGACCGTCTCACCGCTCGCTGGCAACTTAAGTTCCGCGATGATGGAACCTTTGCCCGGTATTTCCACGTTCAGGTCTGGAACGAACGAAATCAGAACGACCCGCAACCGACGATTCACCGCATCAAAATCCGCCCCGATCTGAAACCGGAAGTGGCAATCGTTCACCCGGAACGGGATCTCACGGTCCCGGCGAACACGGTCGTTCCCATTGGGATTACCGCCCGCGATCCCGATTTTCTGTTGCGTCGTGTCACATTGAAACGGGAACTGAACGGGGAAGAACTTCCACCGGTTTCACTTTTCACCGCTCCCCCGGAGATGGCGGAGTTTCAGACCATTCATCGTCTTGATCTGTCTCAATTGAACGTGAAGTCGGGGGACCGTCTGTCGTTCTTTGTCGAAGGGGAAGACAACTTCGAACCGTTCGGAAAACGCCAGAAGAACATTGCCCGCAGTCCGAAAATCACACTGACGATTGCCTCCCCGGCTCCTCCTGAAGAAAAGAAACGGATCGAAGAACAACAGGCTGAGGAACTGCAAAACAAACTGCAACCGGCGGAAGACCCGCAA
>DATMFC010000318.1:0-1653 GCA_035556335.1 Planctomicrobium sp.
GGAAATGAATTCATCTCTGCAGCCGCCCTGAGCGGGGATCCGGAGATGGCCCGCGCGGGGGTCATTGCCCAGTATCGGCTCAAGATCGCCCCCGACGCCCGGCGGGTGATGGAATTGTTTGATCGTCAGATCATGGAGGTCTGGTATGAGGAGTCCGGCACGCCACGACTGACAGAGGCTGGGCAGCGGCAATCTCGCATTCGAGGCCGTCAGGCATTCGCCGAGCGAGGACTGTCCGACTTCGATTATGCGACCTACCTGCGCGAGGGAATCAAGACTGAAATCGCCACTCGCGATGACCATTCATTGTATTTATTTTTTGGGACGCCGTGGAAAGTCCAACGTCGGGAATGTATTCCCGAACTGATTCCGTTGCTGGATCATCCGAATCAGAAAGTGCGCTGCCACGCCGTAAGCTGTCTGACCCACACGATTGAGAATCAAGATGGTCCGCGCTGGGAACAGTATGAATTTCAGGAGGCGGAGCTGTTAACGAAATGGCGGACCTGGTGGACAGAGAAAGGGGAGGCATACATGACTCAGAAAGAATATTTGAACGTGGGGAGTGTCATCCGATTCATGGAGTAGAGCCGTTCTGTTGAACAAGGCTTATGAAGATATCGGGGACTACGGGGACACTGTCCATCATGAACCGCCAGTTTGGAATTTGATAACTCTGCTTTCAGGCGGAGTCGTTGAGGCACGTCATGGAATGCGGCATGTTCCTCAGGATGAAGGATCGTTCGTTACGATAAAGCGATCACAGTTCCGATTTCGCCCGGCTTTGATGATCAGGGACTTCAATTCCGTCATTGTCGGAACTTGTGTTGCACATTTGTCAGACAATGTCCTCATCTGATGCCGGATCAAGCGATCTTAAGCGGCGGCGACTCATGACGGGGACAGGGAAAGTCAGTGTCTGTTCTGATCTGCCCGCTCATTGAACACTTTGTTCAGCCAGCCGATCATTTGTTCCCGATAGTCGGAGTTCAACTTGTTCCAGCCTCCCATGCCATGGCTTCCTCCGGGAATGATGATCAGGTCACATGCGTTTCCCAATGCCTTCATTTTTTCTTGAAACCGGACTGACTGCTCCAGCGGCACCTGCTGATCCTGGTCGCCATGAATCAGCAGAAACGGAGGCATCCCCTGGTGAAGATAAGTCGTCGAGGAGGTCTCTCGCAGCCGCTGCCAGGCGGCCTCGTTCAGTTCGGTCAGCCCCAGCAGAGCCTTCGTTGATTCTCCCAAAACCTGGAAATGACGGATCTGAAATTCACGGTCATGGGCTCCATAAAATGGAATGACCGCAGCGACGCGCGTCTCGTCAGTGGGACGCGCCGCAACATAGGAAACAAGAAATCCTCCGGCCGATTCACCGATCAGAGCCATCCGGTTGATGTCCACCTTGTACTCCGAAGCATGCTCTTTTACCCAGCGGATGGCCGTTTCGACATCCTCCACACACGCCGGCCAGCGATGCTGCGGCGCCAGCCGGTAATTGATCGTGAACCAGACAAAACCGGATTGACTCAACGGTTCGAACAGCGGTTTGATGTAACTCTGTTTGTCCCCCTTCGTGAAACCACCGCCGTGAACGAGGATGCACGTCGGAAACGGGCCGGGGCCATCCGGAACAAAGGCATCCAGCGTCAG
>DATMFC010000319.1:0-6548 GCA_035556335.1 Planctomicrobium sp.
CCCCACCCTTTCACCGTTTCGTCATCCCAGGCTCTGGCTCCCGTCTTTCAACCCCAATTCCCAACTCAAACAGTCTCAAAATGTGCGAAAGTCGAACTCAGATGACGTCAACGAACTGATGGCACAACGGACACGACAGGAGGATCAGTGAAATCATTCCAGAGTTGCTGATTCTGCGTTGAACTGCCTTTGCCATCATGCACCGCAACACGGTATCGAGAAACGTAAGGAGTTCCAGGGAGGATTGAAAACTCATCGAGTGCAGCAACTGCGAAGCAAAGATACGGCATCGTCGGATGCAGACGAACCGGCTGCGGAGAGCAAAAATTGCGGGGATCACAAAGCATCGTCACCCCTGCGGAGTGATTGCCAACCGGCCCGTACATCTCGACCCATTGTGGTCGTGTCTGATTTCCGTTTGATTTATCATTCCCGTCGCTGGTCAGATAGTTATAGTCCCGCCGTTTTGCCCAGTCGGCCCGCCCGCGAAGGGTCATCCCTCCGTAGTGAATTTTGGCTATGGTCACCGGCTTGTCGGCAGCACATTTCTGAACGGATTCCAGGTCGAACAAAAAGCGATTCTGGATTGCATAGACACGAACATTCCAGATCTCATGAAGCACTGTCACCGGCCCATCCGGACCTGTCAGATCGACATGATCAATCTGCGCGGAGAATCGACCAAACACCGGGCCGCTGGTTAATGCACCGAGCTTCCGGTGCACGACTTCTCCTGATTGAGATTTTTGATCCCACCCGTTACTTTCCCGACCTTCGAAAATGACCTTCCGCCATGCAAACATGATACCGTGCTGATGAGGATGGTCCGGGTTAAAGTCGTCCGTAATCACCTCACCCGAGGGGGTATAAAGAGGATGGATATACCCACTTTTATCATAATATGATTCTCCTCTAATAGGGGATTTAACAATCGCCATATTATATTTTAATACAGGTTTGTTATTGGAAACCACGATGACTTGCTGATCGTCTGAGGTCATTTGGACGTGCGGTCGAGACCGGTCATCTCCAGGCCCCTTCCTGAGCTTGTACTTCCGGGTGGTTTCTTCAGGCATCGTGTTTTCCAGGATCCAGACGAGTTGCGTCTCTTTATGAAACCGGTCAATCTGTGCCGGAATCGTCTGTCCACTCTCGATGCTGACAAGATGGACCTCCGGCTCTGTTTGAAATTCTTTCGGCAGAGAGCAGGAGATCACGCAGTTCTCCCGTGAATACTTTCCCGAGCTCACTTCAATGAGGACATCATCCGCGGCACTGCCGATGCGACATTCCCCAATGAGCACGGCGAAAACCGCCCCACTCAACAACAGGATATTTATATTTTTCATGAACGCACTTTCCAAATTTGTTTTCATCGTTCCGTAGGCGAAAAGTGGGGATTTACGCCCCCTCAGTCGCCCGCACATCGTGGAGAAGAATTTGATATCATCTCACTGCAATTCTGGGACAGGCCCCTAGAGTTCCCAACCTTTTCGGTATTCATAGTGAATGTGTTCTGACGCGATGTCGGAGTCGGTCACCTTCATTTCTTCGGCGCTCCAGTGAATCTTCTTGCCTGCTCGAAATGCCAGATTTCCAAGAAGAATTGTTTCCGTAAGCGGAGCTGCATAGTCGAAGTGGCATAACGTCCTGCCATTCCCCTTGCAGGCTTCGTACCATTCCATTCGGTGATTGCCAATGGCCTCCGGAATCGTCTTTTCCGGAGGCACAAAACCGACAAACTCCTGCTGAGGAAGCAGTATCCGCTTGGAATAGTCCGCAGCTAATTGCCCCTTTTCACCGACAAAAAGAATCCCCGCGGGCCACTTCGGCGCTCCGAAATCCAATACGGCCTGAGGCGTGTTATTTCCATGAGACCACAGAATTTCGACGGGAGGCATCGAATCTCGAGCTGGAAATTCCCAACGACATTCCTGTACGAACGGCGTGGAATCCAGATGCAGGTCAGGTCCGTTTGACTCGATCGCCGTCGGGTACTGAAGTTTTAACGCCCAGAAGACAAGGTCCATGAAATGGCAGCCCATGTTGCCGAGTTCTCCGTCACCGAAGTCCCACCAGTAATGCCAGTCATGCGGGTGATAGCAAGGATGATAAGGACGCATGGGGGCGGGACCGATCCACAAGTCCCAGTCGAGTGACTCCGGAACGGCGGGGAAGTCGGTGGGGCGGTCAATCATATGCTGGTAGCGGCGCCACCCTCCCGGTTTGCCGAACCAGACGTGTACTTTTCTGACATCGCCAATCGCCCCGGATTGAATCAGTTCCACAGTGCGTCGGTAGTTCTCTTCAGCATGAATTTGCGTTCCCATCTGGGTGACGACATCCATTTCGTGAGCAACACGTTTCATTTCCCGGGTTTCATAAATCGTATGTGCTAACGGCTTTTCACAGTAACAATGCTTTCCCCGTTTCATTGCATTAATGGCAATCGTGGCATGAGAATGGTTCGGTGTCGTGATCACTACCGCGTCAATCTCCCGTTCCATCTGGTCCAGCATCACACGAAAGTCCGAGAATATTCTGGCCTTGGGAAATCGCGGAGCCTGTATCCCCGCGACCGCGGAATCCACATCGCAGAGTGCGACAATGTTCTGAGTGGCGACGAGAGACAGGTTCGCCCTCCCCTGGTTTCCCAGGCCAATGCACGCGATGTTCAGCTTCTCATTCGGGGACCGGCTTTCCGCAACCGAAGTTCTGCCTGACACCCACCATGCCGTTGAGCCGATCGCTGTGCTTTTCAGAAGATCTCGGCGCGATAGTTTATTATTGATCATTAAAATTCTCCTGAATAATACTGCTATGCTAATGATAAAACGAAATAATGGCTGTTCACGAACAGTTCACCATTTCAGACGCTCTGCGCGGAGAGAGCACCCAGAATGGGGGTTCTCATTGCGCAGTGCGATCCCGATAGAATCGCTTGATCGATGCCCGGCTCAGAACACATGCTGAAGATCACGCGTTCTTCAGCCGTGTCAGTTCCTTGGCAATCGAGAGAAATGAGTCATTTCCGCCCTGGCTTACAGTTTCCATGCATCGATGAACAATAGAAGCACGTCCCTCATGCATGCCGATGCAGCCGGCACGAGAGTGAAAACTGATTGCGGTCTGAAATCAATTCAGTTTGAGTTCGCGGATTGGAGTTCAAAAAGGAATCGATTCTCACCACGTTCAGCGACGGTTGCAGTCAATGAACTGTTGGTGTTGTATTTTTCGGGAATGTAAGATTCCATGAGATCATTGCCAAACTCTTCCCCTTTCTTTCCGGATTTTCGCGACGCGAAAATCATCACTTTCTTGTGTCCAATCGGGCTTCGAAATTCGAACTTTCCACCTTCGATTACTCCCGAACAAGATCTTCCCAAGCCATCGACGGGTTCAAAGTCAATGTTTCCAAGGGGGATGGGCTGTCCATCGATGGAGACTGTTCCACGAACGACGACAGTGTCTGGGGAATCACTTCCCCTCATGCAGCCGATCAATGCAGACACGATAAATAGAAATAATAATGTTCTCATCAATAACCAATCCACTTTTTATGTATCAATATTTCTTTCGCTTATTGTCAGAATCGATGTCAGTAGTCGCCAATCACTTCGTTTTCCGCTCGGGTTCCAAGACCTTGATACGTTGCCCTGTGCACGTTATTGGAGATGAATCGAACGGCACCGTCTCCCATCACGAAGTGAACACCTCCAACATGGCGACTTCTCGCAAAAACGGCATTATCTGTCGCACTACATGTGGTTCTGATCGGGGCGTAGTCGCGAGAATATCCGTAGGTCACGGTATCCGGTACGGATGAGTTGGGGCCCTCGAGCGTTGTGAAAGTCGAGGCGCCGACATATCTGGACCCCCAGATCAGGCCCCGGAAATCACCTAAGGCAGAACAGTCCGCTGTTGGTCCTCCATTTGCCACATCAGGAACCAGATTAATTTCCCCAGCCGCAATTGTATTGGACGTTCCATCTGTAATGTCCTTGAATTGAACTCTGGAGATATTGAAGAACATCCCATTCAATTTCGGAAAAGACCCTTGTGCTCCCTGCGTCGTTGATCCGGAACAGAGCAGGTAATTGATACAGAATGAATTTCTGGCACTCTCCAGCTTTCCACTATTCGGATCTGAGGGACACATGAACATTGCTATCTTCACCGAACGCTGCGGATGGCTTCCAAATGCACTGACCGTTCCCGTCTGAAATCCTTCGACAAGCAGGTTGTAAAGAGGAGCCTGGTCAACATAGGGCAGAATCATATGAAACCAGGCTTGACGAGCCGTGTTCTGGTTCGTCGCCGCCGGAGTATCGACGCCACAAACCGTTGCAAATGGGAAGACGCCATGCGTGTCATGATAATTGTGAAGCGCCAGTCCTAACTGCTTGAGATTGTTCCTGCAGGAACTTCGACGGGCGGCCTCGCGTGCCTGCTGGACCGCCGGCAATAGCAAGGCGACAAGGATCGCGATAATTGCAATAACGACGAGCAGCTCAATTAACGTAAATCCCGATTTTTTCAGACTGCGCGATTTCATAAAATGCCCCTTGAGTAGGATGAGAATAAGATCTAATTCAAGTTGGTGCCTGGCTCTGCTGAGTTGTAAGGATGAAATGCCGCTGCTACGGACGTGTCGGACTGTTCGTAGAAATCGGTTGACTTTCGGCGGATTCGATGAGAACTCGAAATTCATCAACAAATCGGGTCCCTGATTTCAATAAGAACGTCAGTCTTTTTCTGTCTTCCGAGATGGAGACAACATCATATTTTCCGGTTTGATCCACTTGGGTGTTGTCAATTTCCGTCCCTTGGTGGAGAAACTGACAGTTCGGATCGTATTCGCATAATGGGTGAAAAAGCTGATCGGTCTTCTTTAATAATTCAGGCGAAAGCAGAATTCCCACGATCGGGCGTGCAAAATGAATCTCGCCTTGAACCGGAATGAAGGCCCCTTCTCCGTCACGATTCACCGGATCGTAATAGACCCGAAAGCAGTCGACTGTCGTCCCCGCCGGAATGTCACGCCTGCGTGACATCAACTCTTCCGCGGTCTGCTCCGGACGGGGAGAATCAAGATCACCCTGCAAATGTTCGGGCAAGGTCACATTGGCTCGTTCCGGAAAGACAAACGCCAGGTTGTCATGCTCGAAGACTTGATATTTTCCGGTGGCCAGCACATCCGGCATCTGCTCCTGAAACGCGACGGTATGGGTGTGATGAGTAATCCCGTATTTTCTGCTGATCACATTAAAGTACGGGGTTTCAGAAATCTCATCCTGTTCTCTATCAATTTTGACGGCCTGATTCTCTTGAATCTCACGACTTTTCCTGACGCCTCCCCGATCGTTTGTCAGCGAGGCAATGACTTTTCCTCGAATGACTTGAAGATGAGTTTCTTCATTCTCGGAAGCGTGTACCGAGAAAACGGTTCCCAGGTCCACTAACCGTCCCGAGGGCGTGTCAACCTGAAAGCCATATCCGGATTCCGGGACGTTGGCGACGAAATTTCCCTTCTGCAGCCGGATCGAGTTTTCGCCCGTCACTTCATAGACGGCGGGAGCAGTAATAAAAACCTTTGCCCCGGTCGGAAATAATAATTCCACAAACCCGTGTGGGAGAGTTTGTTCGATATTTGGCGAAACCACTTCCCCGGTACTGAGTGTCACGGGTGCGGAATGGGGAGCATGATTCACCTGTGGGGTGTCCACATGCAGGGGGAGTTCCGGCACGTTGTCCAGCTTGTGGTCTGCCTGAAGTATCAACAGGAGAGTGATTGCCATGCTCAGAACCGGTAACAGGAGCCAGCGGCGAATTTTCCGAAGCGCTGTGCGGGATGGCTGCTGTTGCACACTGAGCGCCGGCGAGTTACCACCGTAGCCCGTCGAGCCTCCCCATTCAACAAGGAAATACTCATCATAGGCCAGCTCAATCAGACAGTCGGCGACCTCTGGCAACTCGCAAATTTGTCGTTCCAATTCGCGGACTTCCTCCGGTTGGAGTGTTCCAGCGAGATAATTCAGCAGTTTCCGGTGATCTTCCTGAGGATTCATTCCAGCAAATCCTCCTGAATCCGTCTCGAAACGCAATCGCGGAGAAGGGAACGCATTCGATGCACTTCCGCGTAAATCGCGGACATTCTCTTTCCGAACCTGGCTTCAATTTCCTCAACTCGTGCGACGGAACTGCCATAATAGCGCAGGAGCAGATCACAACTTGAGGCCGGGAGTTTTCCCAGGCATTCCAGCAGTGCATCGCGCCGACGGGACACGGGATGCCTCCGCGTGACCCGTTCGGACGCCTCCGCCAAGGCAGAAATCACCTGCGGATCCATCGATCTTTCTTTTTTCATTTTTCTCGCATGGGCCAGGATTCGACGACGGGCAATTTCACGAGCCCAAGGGAGGAATCCTTCCTCCGACGTCAATTGAGAGAATGATTCAACGACCGCGACCGAGACATCCTGAAGGAGATCCTCAGCGTCCGCATGATTGCATACGCATGCATAAATATAGGAGTACAAAGCTCCTCGA
>DATMFC010000320.1:0-23620 GCA_035556335.1 Planctomicrobium sp.
CCCAATTGCTGGCAGGCACTTTCGATTGGATTGGTGACCTCGAGCGCCACCTCCTCGGCACTGGCTCCCGGATAAGTGGTGACGATCAGCGCTTCCTTGATCGTGAACTCCGGGTCTTCCAGTCGTCCCAGTTCGTGATAAGCAATGATGCCGCCGATCAGAACGAAGACCATCGCAACGAAGATGATCCGGTTGTTCTGAACGGAGAGTACGCCTGGATTCAATGAGCCGGAATTCATGGTTGGTTGCCTCCGGCTGTGCTGCCGAGAGCGTCTCCGAGGTCTCGCACAGGCATCCCTTCTCGCAGGAACTTGACTCCCGCGACCACCACGCGATCGCCGGGAGACAGTCCGTCAACGACCTCCACGGAAGAACCGGTCACTGATCGCAATTGGACCGGACGCCGGGTGACCGTGTCGTCGGATTGCAGGACCCATGCCACCTGTTCGCCATCGGACGATTTCATCACAGCCGTGACGGGAACCTGTATCCCATACCCCAGGACCTGTGCCCGACGGTACGTCATGGAGACGTTGGCGGTCATGCCCGGCAGTACGCGGACTCCGTCAGGAGCCTCCATCGCCACTCGTACGGCGAAGGTCTGCGTCGTCGGATCGGCCACCTGTGCAATCTCCCCAAGCCGAACAGGGAACCGTAACCCCGGAGCACCGCTGATCTCTGCGGTCATTTGCAGGATGTCGGCCAGTTGGACGTCAGCTGTCATGACCGACTCGGGAACGTCCATGACGATCTCGATTTCGTCGACGTCCTGAAAGCGAACCACCGCCTCCTTTGCCTGCACATTCTGTCCTTGCTCGACGAATCTCTGCGCGATCACGCCGTCATACGGTGCTCGCAAGGTGCTATCCTGCAAATGGAGGCTTGCCTCGACGACGCGCGCCTCCAGCGCTCGCACCCGGGCCTCTCGAGCTTGAATGTCTTCTTCACGTCCACTGGTCCCCTTGGCGACCAGTTGCAACGCGGACTGATGATCTTCCTGTGCCACGCGATACGCGGTTTCGGCATTTTCAAACGCGGTACGGGTCGCCGCCCCCTGCTGATACAACCGGGACTGCCGTTCATGGTCGCTGCGGGTATTGACCAGCCGTGCTTCCGCAGCCCGCAACTGGGCATCGCGTCGCAGTCGTTCTTCTTCGCGCTCCCCGCGCTGCAGCGCGATCAATTCCGCGCGAGCCTGATCAAGTTCTCCCTGAAGCGTTTCCAGTCGCGCCTCGAACTCTGTCTGTCGCAACCGGCCGATGACCTCCCCCTTTGCGACGCGCTGTCCTTCCGTCACCGGGAGTTCAACGAGCAGTCCGGGAACCTGAAACGCCAGTTCGACCCGTCTTGACGCATCCACTCTTCCCGGAAACGAACGGATGCGGACATTTTCTCCTGTCGACACGACCATCGTCTTGACCGGCCGCGACGACTCAGAAGTCTTCGTCGCGGTGGGAGTGCATCCCCCTGCCAGGAGCAGGCACAGCAGCCCCCCCCATCGGTGCCATCTCTGCTTTGTCTGACCGCAACTTGTGATATTCATAGACCGCCTGTTTCTCCAGGTCCGCTGACCCGTTCCGATCCCATCCGTTTGAAGCTGTCCATCTCTGTGCAGTTCACGGCCCCCAGGCTGGCGGAATCCCCACACAGTCCTCAGGCAGGCAACACCTCGATCCCCCGTGGTTCCAACATGTGGGAAAGAATACCAACTCTCCCGAGTGAAGTCTCTTCACTACACAGCCGGAAGCACTTGGGGGGAGAAGCGAATTTCAGAAAGGCACCTGTCCCTGGCTCAAGAGCAAGGGAGATGGTTATCGACGTCGTTTTTTTCAGAGGCACACCTGCTTGTCTGGGTGGCTGCCGGCGACATTGCGATGACCTGCACGGAGACTTCCATCCGCTCGAACGAACCTGCCGGGCCTTCCCAGCTTCCCGACAGTGGAGCAGCCTTTTCCTGCTCCCGCGCGACTGCGACCGAAATGTGTTCGCTGCCGACCAGTTTATTGTTGGTCGGATCGAAACCCCGCCAACCGGCTCCCGGCAGGTAGACCTCGGTCCAGGCATGAGTCGCTCCATGCTGTCCTTCGGCCATCTGGATGTAGCCGGTAACGAACCGTGCGCCGAACCCCCAGTAACGGGCAGCCTCCATCATCAGCACGGCATAGTCCCGGCACGAACCGATACCCCGCTCAAGTGTTTCATGGGGTAACTGGACTCCGTGGTCGTCGCGGGGGGAGTATTGCAGGAATTCGAAGATTTGCGTGTTCAGCCGGTTCAGCAATTCAAACGTTTCGACCACCTGTCCCGGCCGATACAGGTTCAACAACCAGTCGTGCAGTGCCGGACCGTCATATGGATAGCTGGGGAGGCGGTAGGAAAGCAACTCGACCTGTTCGTTGGGATCATATTGAAACGGGTACAACCGCGCCTGAGGGGAGATGAGGCATTCGATGGGGTTGTCATCGCACAGATCGACATCCATCTCGGCAAACAGGCGCAACCGGTCCGACGGCTCATTGAAGGTCAGGATGGCAACCGAGTTCCCTTCAATGTCGCGCAGCCAGCGGATCTCTGCTGCCGGCTCGATCTCCAGACGCGAACCGGCAATATGGACTTCGTGCCCCTCGCGGGGGCGCAGCAGGGCACGGTGCGGACCGAACGTGACCGGCTGGCTGTAGAAGTATTCTGTCCTGTGAATGATGCGGATGCGTTTCATATGGACCTTGCGTAGGGGCAATCCTGGTCTGGGGGAGTTCCCGGTCAACCGGCCGGTGAGAAGTTTACCGTCGGTGATCCCGCCGCAGATAGACATCAGCCCAAAAACCTGGCGACTGTCGCAACCGGTCATCCACGACCTATTCTGGATTATTCATACTTTCGGTAGGGTGCATGTAGCAACTTCTGACGTGGTGGTGCATTACGCACGAAACAGCTCCTTCATGGAAATCACACTCTGTTTTTGGAGCGGGAGTTGCGAAATGCACCATTCTCCTGATTTCTTCGTGCTTCATGCACCCTACGAATCATCACGACCTATTCCCCCAAACCCCATCCAGATTCCAGAAATTCCCGCGATTTCACATGCCCAACAGCATCGCAAATCCAAAGCCAACGCGGAAATTGCGGAATGCGCCCCTTCAAAGGGCAATGGTGGGAAAGTCCTCTTGGCCGAAATCTGGAATTCGGACTAGACTTCCGGCTCTTCGGCTTCCATGTCCCCAATGATCAAAATTCCCAATTTGATGGATCGGTCTTTTCGATTGCTCTGTTACCTGCTCTGGTGCGGGACGCTGGTCAACCTGACCGGATGCGTCAGTCGCCGGATGACGGTTCGTTCTGATCCCCCCGGTGCACTGGTGGAAGTGGACGGAAAGCGAATCGGCGTGACACCGGTCTCCATGGATTTCACGTATTATGGAACCCGTGAATTCACCTTATCGCACCCCGGTTTTGAGACGCTCACCGTTCAACAACCGGTGCGTCGACCGTTCTATCAGAAGGTGCCGTTGGATTTTGTGACGAATCATTTCATGTTGTTTCGAGTCACCGACCGGCATGATTTCACGTACATCATGCAGCCACGCATCGTTCCCATTGATGAGGAACAAAACCTGATCAATCGCGGCCGGAATTTCCGCACTCAGTCTCAGGTGGGAAGTCCATAAAGCCGATCGCTTCGAAAGATCTTACTTGGGAGTGGAGTCGATGCTGTCAACAAACGGCTTTTCCGCCTCGTAAAGCTTCAGACGCTCACGCATGAGAGAGGCGTCTGCATCCTGCTTGATCAGCGAAATCGCAAGCTTGACCGTTTCGATTGCAGCGGGAAACCGGCCATTTGCGGCATATGCGGCAGCAAGTGTATCCAGGAAATCGGCGTCCTGGTTTCCCGTCGACTTTGAAACCGCTTCACTCAACTCAACCCCTCGCCTGGGATCCCGAATTGCGGTGTCCGGTGAGGTGACCAGAAGCCAGGCCAGATCATTCCGGATGGAATTGGACGCGGGAGCCAGTTCATAGGCCGCCTCGTAATCTTTCAACGCTCCCGCCTGATCTCCGAGTTGTTTTCTGGCATAGCCCCGATTGCAGATGGAATCGGCCCGTTGTGGATTGATTTCCAATGCCTTGTCGTACGCCTTGATGGCCTCCGCATATTTTCCCTGCATTCGAAGGGCAATTCCACGAGAATTGTGGGCATCGTCTGCATTCGGCTTTAATTCGATGGCTTTGTCAATGTCACGGAGTCCGGCGGCAATCTGCTTCATCTGCAATAACAGGTTTCCCCGCGCCATCAGGCTGGGGACTTCCTCTGGATAGGCCTTGAGGATGGAATCGAATTCTTCCAGCGCCGCAGCCTGTTCCCCCATCCGTTCGTAACAGATGCCGAGGTTATAGTGCAGATTGGTGGAACTCTCCCCTAACTCATAGGCCATCTCGAAATCTTGTGCGGCCACTTCCCATTCTTCAAGAATCATCAATGCGATTCCACGAAGCTGATAATGGGCAGCGTTTTCTTCCACTTCGAGCTTGGCATTCATTTCGGTGATGGCCCGATCAAGTGGAATCGCTTCCTTCACGTGGACCCAGCCTTTGAAATCGGGGGTGAAACGCCAGTTTCCGTTGGCCCGGGTGACCGTCAGAATCGTCCCTTGTGGAATGGATTCTACCGGTTTGTTCCCCGCCATCGCCCGGGCTTCCTCAACGATCACCAGCAGACGTTGTGGGGGATCAAGAACCGTGATGTCATCGGCCAGGCACACCCCGTTCGTGGTTCCGAACAGAACAACAACCACTCCCAATACGACTTGGCGGATCACATTCCTCTCCCGAGCAGGCGTTCAATCGAGCATTTTGCAGCAATCGTTTGTCTCTTGGAATGAGGGATAACCTCTCCCCTGAACCTCAACGAAAATCATGCTGCGTCGCGACCATCATATAACAAACAGCTCGAAACCGCTTCCGAACTCACCGAAGTTCTGCTCCTCTCGGTTTCCCTTTTCTCGATCTTGAGTCTTTTACCCCCAGCTTGGAAATATTCTCCATTTTGACACTTGCCACTGCTCCCGACGCACTTTAATTTAACTGAAACGACGCATTGTGACTATTTTTTCTAAATTTCCGGTATTGCGCGAATTCAAGTTCTCCAGGCCGGAGGTTTCTGAGTGGGAAATGCCGTCTGTTGTGTTCGTTCCTTTGAAATGACGCGATGCCCCCTCGTGGGCTGAAATTGGAATTCAGAGCAGATCTCAAAAATTATGCGGCGAAGCGGACGTGCGGGCACCAGTAATTTTACTGGAAAAACGTTTGCTTCATGTTCAGATAAGAAACCGTTGGAGAGGATCAAGAGATGAAACGATTTGGGGTTCTGATGCCGACGGTTGTCACCATGCTGACCGTCTCCGGGTTGTCTGTGGCAGATGCAGGGGATCATGGTCGCCATCGCCGGATGTACCGTTACTCGTGTGCAGCACCTGTTGTTCAGTTGGAAACGGCCTGTGACGAGGTCCCTGCCGTTGCCGCTCAACCGGCTCCGGTTCCAGAAACACGGACGGTCGAACGAACGATCTACGTTCCGGAACAGGTGGTCGAGCAGCGGACCATCACCACGACGGAATGGCAAACTCAGGAACGGACGCGCACTTATAAGGTCTCTCGTCAGGTTCCCCGTAAGGACACCCGAACCCGAACAGTCACTTATTACGAAAACGAAACTCGTGAAAAAGAGATCAAGTACACTGTTTGTGAACAGGTGACCGAAGAGAAATCATCCGAGTACACGGTTCTCGTTCCTCACATTGAAAAGAAAACCGGCACACGCACCGTCTACGACACCGTCTGGGAAGATGTGAGCCGTGAATACACCGTGCTGGTTCCTCAGTCAGAAAAGCGAACCGGCAGCCGTACTGTTTATGACACCGTCTGGGAAGACGTGAGCCGTGATGTCACCGTTCAGGTTCCCCATCGTGAAAAGCGGACCGGAAGTCGTACTGTTTACGATTCAGTCTGGGAAGATGTGACCTATAACGTCACCGTTCAGGTTCCCCATCAGGAACAACGACAAGGGGTTCGCAGGGTCATGAAACTGGTTGAACAGCAAGTCGATCAGACCTGCACCCGCCTCGTTCCGACACAGGAAGTTCGCTCCTTTCAGCGCCCCGTCTGGTCGGTCGAGCAGTCTGTCGTCACACGAACCGTCTGCAAAGACGCCGGCAACTGGGTGACTCAGCAGGTTGTGGATCCCTGTAATCCCTGCCTGCCCAAATGCGTGAAAACCTGGCAGCCGAACATCGTTCAGGAACAGGTTCCCGTCACCGTTTGTAAGCCTGTTGTTCGACACGAAACCGTTCAGTCTGTTGTCACGGTCTGCAAACCGGTCACAGAGACCCGAACTGTGACTGTCCGCAAACCCGTCTGTGTTGATGAACCGGTCACCTACACCGTCACCGTTTGTCGGCCAGAAGTTCGCCAGGTTACGAAGAAGGTCTGCAAGCAGGTCCCTCGTCAGGAAAACTTCGAATACGAAGTGACCGTCTTCAAACCGGAAACCCGTCAGGTCACCCAGAAGGTCTGCAAGCGAGTGGCTCGTGAAGAAAACTTCGAATATGACGTGACCGTCTGCAAACCAGAAACCCGGACTTCGGTTCAGAAGGTCTGCAGGCAGGTTTCTCGCGAAGAGAACTTTGAATACGACGTGACTGTCTGCAAGCCGGAAACCCGCGTTCACAAATACAACGTGAACAGACTGGTTCCGACCGAAAAAACTAAAACCGTGACCTACACCGTCGCCGTCCCGAAAACCCGGGAAGAAAGCTACGAAGTCACTGTTTATGACACCGTCACCGAAGACAAGACCGAGACCTACACCGTTCAGGTTCCGGTTCAGGTCGAAAAAACAGTCGACGTCACCGTCTGCAAGATGGTTGCAAAAACCATTACCGAAGAAGTCCCCGTCCAGAACGGAGCCGTTGCTCCTTGTGCTCCATGCAAATAGAGCGATCTGACTGGTGATGACAATCTGTTCAAACGCAACGCCCTCTTTTCACAAGAGGGCGTTTTTTTTGTCGTTCAGGGTTGCCACGCGATAGTGAACAAAAGAACATGCTTCAAGAAGGAGCCCCCATGAGACACGGATCGAATCTTGACCCACCCAATCGCTTTGATCGAATCCATACGGAAGCCGATTTGGAACATCTGGAATGGGACGATGAATATCTGAAGGAACGTACCGATCGAAAGATTCAGTACCTGACCGATTCCTCAAAAAGCATTGTCTCCGAGAATGACTCCCCGGACATTCCGTTTCGGTACAGCGTGAATCCGTATCGGGGATGTGCTCATGCGTGCCCTTATTGCTACGCCAGAAATACACACGAATATCTGGGGCTGAACGCCGGTCTTGATTTCGAAACGAAGATCTTTGTCAAACCGGATGCTCCGAAACTGCTGCGTGAGTTCCTCGCCCGCGAGAACTGGGTCTGCGAACCGATTATTTTTTGCGGAGTCACTGACTGCTACCAACCCGCCGAACGTCAGTTCCGGCTGACCCGCCAGTGTCTTGAAGTGGCGAATGAATGTAATCAACCGATCAGCATCATCACCAAGAATGCACTTGTCGTGAGAGACCTTGATCTGCTGCAGGAGATGGCCTCACGGAATCTGGTCCAGGTGAATTTATCGATCACGACACTGGATACGGAACTGGCCCGGGTGATGGAACCTCGCACAAGCATTCCATCCGCTCGACTTCGCGGGGTCAAAACACTGGCCGATGCCGGAGTGCCGGTACGTGTGATGGTTGCTCCTCTTATTCCCGGACTGAACGATCATCAGGCTCCAGAGATCATGAAAGCCGCGAAAGAGGCCGGTGCCGGAGATGCTCGATACACCTTGCTTCGACTCCCGCTCACGGTGGAACCGGTCTTTCGTGAATGGCTGGAACGGACTCAACCGCTGAAAGCCGGGAAGATTGAAGGTCTCATTCAGCAAACCCGGGGTGGAAAGTTCAATGACGCCACGTGGGGAAAACGCATGGCAGGCACCGGAGCAATCGCCAGCCAGATCGCCTCCATATTTCAGGTCGTCAGGCTGAAACTCGGATTTGGCAACTTACCCAAACTCGATTCAAGCCAGTTCCAATCCCCGTCTTTTCCAGGCAAACAATTAAAACTCTTTTAGAGACGTTGTCACACTTTTGTAAAAGGGGGAGGAGACTCACGCAAAGGCGCTAAGGCGCAAAGTTTTTTGTTTGATGTTCTATATTAAGCTCATTACTTTGGATTCAGGAACCGGTCGAGAGATTTCAGATCAAATTGGCCTTTCCTTCGATTATCGACGGGCCTGTTTCGGAGATTTTATATTATATTTATTCGTGTAATTCGTAAGATTCGTGGTTTCATAACAGAAAAATTATCATTAAAAAATGACTATAAAAGCGACATTATATTTATTTCTTTGCGCCTTATCGCCTTTGCGTGAGCCTCTTCTCCTTCTTCTTTCATTAAATTCATTGTTATCGCGGGACCTCAGTTCCTCTGAGAACGTCGGCGATGATCTGGTCCGGGGTTCGTGACGACACCTGCGCTTCGGGGGTCAGGATCACGCGATGACGCAGTACAGCGGGGGCTCCGAATTTCACGTCGTCGGGGGTCACGTAATCCCGCCCGTCCATGACCGCCAGAACTTTACTGAGCATCAACAGATGAATCGATCCACGGGGACTCGATCCAAGGTGCAGTTGAGGATGTTTGCGGGTCGCTCGAATAATCTCGGCGATATATCGCAGGACATTCGGTTCGACACGAACCTGCTGAATCAGTTTGCGAGAGGCGATAAAGGCGTCCGGCGTCGTAACCGGGGTAAGTTCCTCCACGGCCCGACGGTGCAGATCCACGCCGTCGTTGTAAGCCGAAAGAATTTGCAGGTCATCTTCCAGGGCGGGATAGGTGAGGAGAATCTTTGTCATGAACCGGTCGACCTGGGCCTCCGGCAGCGAATAAGTTCCTTCCAGTTCCACCGGATTTTGAGTCGCCAGAACAGTGAACAGCGACGGCAATGAATGGGTCACCCCCGCCAGCGTGACAGTCCGTTCTTCCATCACTTCCAGCAGCGCAGCCTGAGTTTTCGGGGGCGTCCGGTTGATTTCATCGGCCAGAAGAATAGTCGTGAAGACGGGTCCCCGCCGGACTTCAAACTGCTGTGTCTGGAGATTAATGATTTCCGTTCCCAGGATGTCGGAGGGCATCAGGTCCGGCGTAAATTGAACACGCTGAAAATCCGCACCCAGTAGGCGCGCCAGCGATTTGGCCAGCAATGTTTTTCCTAATCCGGGAACCCCTTCAAGAAGGACATGGCCACCGCTGTAAACCGTGGCCAGCAGGAGATCCAGCACGCCGGAGTGACCGAAGAACACCTTCTGCAACCCGGTACGCAAGTTCTCTGTCTGTTCTCGAACCTGTGCGAATTCCATAACTTGACCTTCCTGTCGCTACGATCAAAATTCCGTTTCCGCGAGCGGATCGGTGCCTGTTAAATTAGCGGTTCTCAGCTGAATGAGTTCTTTAACGATTTGAATTTCTGCACGCGGGACCGTTGGCCGGGGCTCGGAAGCTACAGATTGTGTTGCACGATCCAGCGATGCCATGTTCGCTTCGGTCAACTGTCCTCGTTTGTGCAGGAGATAACGGACTCGTTGTGCAACAGCATTCACAGCCAGCGGCGCCGCTCGTGCCCGCTGGTTGAGCGAAGCCATCGATTGGATAAATTCAAACGCGGTTCGACGTGGTTCATCGATGAAGGGTTCTACCGGACTGAGCCGCTTCATACGGCTGACCATCCAGAAAAGTCCCCAGATCAGGCTCATCCAGAGGAACGAAGCTGCCCCTGGAAGAGCGACAAGAAAGGTGACAAACGACTCCACTCGACCATAGCCATGACGATATTCGTCAATCGTCAGAACACCGTTTTCAGAAAGCGAATCGTTCAAAATTCGGGCGAGTGTTGCCGCATTATCCGCCTGATCGAACCGCTCGTTTGTCCATGCAGTCCCGTCCATCAGGAGATAGAGATTCCCTTCCCCAAGCGGGCGTTTCGCAAGGATTGTCTTGTCACCAATTCCGGCGAGACGAAGTTCTGATGGATAGTTCACCAGAGAGCCCGACTTCATCTGAACCGCCATTTCTCCTCCCCACCAGGTCGGAATTCGTAGCTCTTCCTCTTTGGAGAAGCTGGAGTTTCGAGCTGCATTACGCAATTCAACAGGATTATCGGCATCCGTGGACTGGGTGAATTCTTCAATCATCTGGTATGGAAGTGAACTGGATCGGTTGGTGATCGCAATCAGGGTGTTGCCGCTGGCAACCCAGTCGTGAAGCCGTTTCCAATGCTCCTGCTGGAATGAGGAACTGTGCGCTGCAGCCCAGTTACGGTCTCCCGCGGTGATCACGCAATGTCCCTGGCCTTCGAGTTCGTCACCAATTTCCCAGAGTGGTGTTCGAAGCGGAACTGCGTCGATCCCCATGCGGTTCGCCCAGGCAAAAACACCGGCCCCTCCCCCCGTGCGTGTGTCTTCAATGATGCACGTCAGACTCGAGTGCTTCCCCAGAGAAAACTGGCTGCCGGTTACGGCGACCAACAACAGCAATCCTGCCAGACATCCGAGAACAATGAAGGTCGATTTTCGAGGAGGAGTCATTGTTGCTCCTGACTCTGTTGCCATTCATGTTCGGTTCCAACTTGCTCGCAACGGAGAATCAGTTCCGCAACTTCGCCGGCAGTGACGTCGTAGCCACCATACCAGCAGCGTTCGAAAGCCTGCGAGATGAGACGAAAGGGACCAGTCAGATTGTGATTTCCTCGCAGTTCACGATGGTACTCGCGGTTGGATTTGGATCGATCATACTTGAGGTGTCCGAGGTCCTGCAGTCTCGCGAGCAGAGCGAGAAAAACCTGTCGCAACGCTCCTCGAACATCATGGTTCTTCAAACGATCACGAGCGTCCTGAAGCAGAAAATCTGCCTGAAGCAGTGACACCGGACGGCTGGACTCCGTGACTTCCTGTTCTGGTTCTGCTGTTTTGAACCGAAATTGTCGAACGATGAACCAGATCAGCAACGCGGCACCAACGAAGATGAGTCCCCACAGAAACGGCACGCCCGCAGACCAGTCACCCATTGCGAATGAATCTGGAAGCAGGCGATCGAAAAGCCACTCCATCAGATCGCCGAGCCAGTCAAAGAAGGGCTGAATGATGTGATTGATCAACCAGTCGAAAATCCGTCCCAGTAATGTCGTCGGGGTTTTGACGGTGGATGTCCGTTTCCACCAGTAGTCATTTTCCGAAAAGACATCTTCGGCAATCGTCTTGGCCTGTTCATCCTGGTCAGTGATGCTGCCGGGGCGCAGGGATTGCGCGACTCCCGCTGTCGTCGGAACGATGACGATCAGAAACAGCAGGAAACATCGGAGCAGAAAACTGAAAGAAAGAATAGGATCAAGGGGGGCAGATGGTGCCAGTTCTGCTTGTGGATGCATCATGCTTCCCCTCCGGCGGGAGCATATCGATCCATGAGAACCTGAACCTTCTGGCGGATCCGCTCTCCTTCGCGACGAAAACGGATATCGTGATAGACAAAGGTCAAGGCGACTGTCCAGCAGATCGCCATCCCGGAGATCAGCAGTATCGCCGTCGTGATCTCAAACACCCAGATCCATTCGCTCAGAAATCGTGTCCAGTCGTTCTCCAGAACTTCGCTCATCAGCAGCAGACGTGGAATGGGAATCAATCCGCCGAGGGCCAGTCCCAACAGTAAAAAGAGTGATGAGAGAGCATAAATGACAACATCCTCTTTCAACAATCGGCGAGCACGGACAAATACCTTTCGTCCCTCTTCAAACAACGCCACGCTGGGAGCCAGGCATCCTCTCGGCCAGTAGACCAGCATCGGAAGTCCGAAAAATAAAAACCACAAAAAATAAGAGAACGTCAGTCGCAGCATGACGGGCAGAAGTCGATTCGCTCGTGAGAAACAATAAGCCAGGCATTCGCCCGGCGTCCTGGGATTCCCGATGGCCTGAAACCAGGTATAGACACCACAAGGGAGCGGGAAAAATGTGATCGTGAACAGAAGACAAACCGGCGCGACGAGTGCGAAAAAAAGAAACGTGATTCCACTGTCCGCCTCAAAAGTCCGCCAGAATGAGACGACCAGCAGGGTTTCGCAAATCAGCGCCAGCAGCGTTGGCATCCCTAACGTGACGAACGCAGACAGATGATCTCTCAGGCACCAGAAGGCCCGATCCAACTGTCGCAACGCACGTGAAACAAGTGATGCGCCCATGCTGAATTTACCGATACAAACAGGTTGCGAACGATCCAACGACCGAGTGGACCGCCGAATGGATCATTGTCGGGAGCCCGTCAGGTGAATGCGACCATACGACAGGAAAGACAGTATTTCCAAGTTTATTTGTGATGGAGAGCACGGGGGCATGGATTCAGGGGCCAGGAAAATCCGGAAAAGGCCTGTGTTTTCTACCCGCTGTTTCCTACCCACGACCCACTGATCTCTCCATTGAGGCAAACTCGGAACTACTGAAAGACTACAGAACAGAACCGGAAACGGTCCAGTCAGACAACTCGTCTCACTCTTCTCCCTGAAGAGTGAGTGTCAGACGACGGTGTCCTCCGTGGTTGCGGTGTTCACACAAATAGATTCCCTGCCAGGTTCCCAGTATCAGCTTCCCGTTGGCAACAGGAATCGAAACCGAACTCCCCAGCAGCGACGCCTTCACATGGGCTGGCATATCGTCAGGTCCTTCACAGGTATGAATGTAGGGAAAACTCTCCGGAGCAATCGAATTGAAGGAGGACTCCAGATCGACCGGAACATCGGGATCAGCGTTCTCGTTGATCGTCAGTGACGCCGACGTATGCATGATAAACACATGCAATAACCCCACTTTCAGCGACGACAGTTCCGGCAGGCTCGACACCACAGTCGGAGTAATCAGATGAAAACCCCGGCGAAACATGGGAAGTGTCATCTGTCGTTGAAACCAGGCCATCAGGGTCTCCAGCGGGAATACAGGCGTCGATTCATACTCAGCAGAGCGGTTCTCAAGAGGACAGGGGCCACGATTTGTGAAGTCTCTGTCTGACTGGCTATACTGCACAAGATCTTACAGCCAACCATCACAGAGATGAAGCGGTAAGATTAGTTTTGCCAAGGCTTTTGCTTGTTTCAAGATGGGTAATTTCTTTGGGAGGGCGAAGCTCCTGCTGAGCCGCATGGAAGGTCACGTTTTCCATGGTTTGCGGCTCGGCGGGAGCCTCCCCCTCCCGAGGCATCTTCAATAAAGCGGAAGCCCTCGCAGTTTTGCAAATCAAAAATGACGTCCAGCCACGCGGGGCACCTGATAGACCAGACTGGTCTCGTGTGCCAGGAAAGGCTTCTTGCCAATATGCCTCAACAGTCAAACAATCTGGAACTGGAAGAACAGTTCTTCACCACCCCTGCGGTCCGGTGGCAGTACTGGATTCCGGCAATTCGGATGACCCGTGCATTCCGCATGGCCATCGATTACCGGAGAATGCTTCTGGCTCTGATCGCTGTTTTTCTCTGGGGAGCGGGAACCGTTCTGATGTTCCCGCCAGATACGATGGATTCCAGCAGGGAACTCATAAGGAATCGGATTGATCCAGATCCCTCCCGGATGCCGTGGGAAGAAGGAATGATCATTTCCTCCCACGCATTCAACGCACAGGGGCTGGTCAATGCTCCAGGAAATTCATTCCTTTACGCATTTTCCAACGGAGCGGCCATTCTCTGGCCCGTTCGGAAAATGATGCAACCCGCCAGCGAACTTCTATTTCCGTCAGGCGACCTGATGACCTGGTTTCGAGCCTGCGGAGCCACTCTTTGGGGACTTCTGATCTGCAGTCTGTTCGGAGGAGCCATTGCTCGTATGGCCGCCGTTGACTTTGCAGGTCGTGGAGAACTTTCTGTCAGACAGGGCTTCCGTTATTCGGTACGGCATTGCTTTTCTTATCTCGGCGCCCCGCTGATTCCACTGGCGGGACTGGCATTCTGTTGGATTCCCAATCTTCTTGCCGGCTGGGTCGCCCGCGTTCCGTATGTCGGTGACACGCTGGTCGGAGTCCTTTGGATTCTCCCGGTCATTTTCGGGGCATTAATGGCATTGATTGTCATTGGGATCGCGGTCGGCTGGCCACTCATGGTCGGGGCGATCAGTGCAGATGCCAGTGACGCTTTCGACGGTCTGAGTCGGGCGTACAGTTATTTGTTCAATCAACTCTGGTATCTGGTGGTTCTGGTTCTCATCATGTTGTTGACGGGATCGGCGGCGCTCTATCTGGTCAACGGGCTGCTCTCCCTGACGGTTGACCTGACAAAAGCCTCGGTCGCAACCGGTGACGGAGGAACACTTTCTGGATATTTCGTTCTTCGTGGTGGTCAGGGAATGTTTTCCCCGAATGCCGATGCCAGCGAAATGTCCCAAATGGCGATCTGGGTCTGGGGAATCGTCATTCGGTCCATCCCGATCGCCTTCATCTTCAGCTACTTCTGGACGACGACGACGCTGATCTATTTCCTGCTGCGCCTGAGAGATGACGCCACTCCATTGACTGAAGTTGCCGGATTTTCAACTTCCCAGGAAACGGCGGGAATCCCAGTCGTGGGTATCCCGGCCGCCCAGTTACGGGAAGCCAGCTCCCCCAACGGCACCGGTCCAGACGCATCCGTCTCAAACTCCTGAAATCTTCGTGTTTGTCGCAACGAGTTTTTGTGTATCGATTTGCGACATTTTTCTGAGAAAAGTTTATCAGTTTTTCATCAATTTTCCGGTAAGTCGCATCAGCAGCTTACGATTCTACTTCAGAATCGTGTGATTCGCATTTGTTTGTGTGTCTTCCGGGAAGTTTGTGCTCGTGTCTTCCGAACAGCAATACGAAGAGTTTCTGAGCCTGTTTGCTCGCGACCGGGAACGGTTGTTTCGCTACATCTTTGCGCTGCTCCCCAATCACGCAGACGCTGAGGACGTTTTTCAGCGATGCAGTCTCGTTCTGTGGCGCAAATTTTCCGAGTTTGATTCAGAACGGAATTTTTTCTCCTGGGCCTGTGGCGTGGCTCTTTATGAGGTGAGAAATTTTCTCCGTTCGTCACATCATCGCCACATGACATTTAATTCTGAACTGGTCACGCAACTCTCCGACTACCGACTTACGGAACTCGAAACATCTCAGGATGCCCTGAAGCATCTGACAAGTTGCCTGGAACACCTCTCCCGACCGGATCGACAACTAGTCGATGTTGCCTACGGCGAAAGTGAAACCCTGAAAGAATTTGCGGAATCAACCGGACAGGTCTTGCAAACCCTTTACAACAAACTCGGACGCCTGCGTCGACAGCTTCTCGACTGCATCCGAAAGAAAATGGCGGCAGAGGTGATGCCATGAATTCACGCCCCATGCCGGATTCGTTCTATCAGTTAGTCGATGCACTGCTGGATGAAACAATCACCCCGGCGGATCACACACACCTGCAACAACTTCTGTCGGAATCAACGACGGCACAGCAGGAATACAGCGTCTATCTCGATTTGCATCTGGAACTCCGCCGCTTGACCAGGCTCCCGGAGGCCGGAGAAATTCCCGCTGCCAGACCACCCGCTGCCAGAACACACACAGTGACATCCCCTTCTCGAAAGCGTTTCCTGAAACGCTGGTATTACACAATTCTTCCACTGGTGCTGTTGCTTCTGACCATGACGGCACCCATTGCCTGGTCCTTGTTGTGTCAAAACTCAAATCGACTGGCAGCAACCGATCCCGTTTTTGTTCCGACGGTTATGAAACCGCTCACAGAAAAAGTGAATTCCGTAGATCAAAAACCTGTTGTTGAAGAAAAGGTATTTCTGACACAAGTCGCTGATGCAGAATTCTTCGGAGAACTGGTCCCCCCTCTAAAAAGTGCTCTCCCTCAAAATCATACATTTGCACTGGTACGCGGTCGTGTCGAACTGACGTTTGCGAAAGGGGCCACAACATTATTGAAGGCCCCCGCCCTGTTCTCAGTTGAAGGGCCAGAACGGTTAAACCTTCAGGTTGGATCCTGTTCTGTATATGCACCGGAAGGAGCAGAAGGGTTTCAGGTGATTACGCCTAAATCAGAAGTGATCGATCTGGGAACCCGTTTCTTTGTTGATGTGGCGGAATCAGGCAAGTCGGAAGTTCAGGTCGTCGAAGGGGCGGCAGTCGTTCGAACGGCATCAGGACAGGACGTACAGGTTCAGACCCTCACTGAAGGCCAGGCGGTGCAAACGGGGGAGATGTCATTACATTCGGAACAGATTCCTTATAACCCCAAAGGCTATCAGTCCCGGTTACCAGACAGAATTATTAGCTATGAAGCCGAACCGGTTCCCGGAACACAGGTCGTTCGCGATTTGAAAAGCGTTACAGTCCAACGAGGTGGTCAACCTTATACTTACTCTGTACAGGACCTGATCGGAATTGACGTGATCCATTTTCGCGCGGATGACAACGCGACCGTCATCGCCTGGGACGAAGAGTATCCATCACGCCCGGAAAGCGTCCTCGACAGGGACACTGCACTCAATACGGGATTAACAAATCCGGGAGGACGCAGCTCTCAGCAATATGCCACCCGATCTCTGTACGAAAACTATCTCGAACGTCCAGGTTTTGCGATCAATTTTCATGAACCGATCGTCAACGGGCCCGGACCGGATATCGTTTTCTTTGAGATTCAGTCTCCTATTTATCCCCCCGAAGGAGACGCATTTCGGGTTGGACCACTCTGCTCGGCTTCAGGATTACGTGATCACCTGATTTCTCGCTATGACATTACATTATCAAGTCGAAATGCATTAATGGTCGCTCCATTTGCTCAATCCAAATTTGAACGCCCTCCACGAAATCTGGAGGAAATGCAAACCCTGCAGGCTCATCAGTCGGTCAAAGCCCAGACATCATTTCGGGCATTAGCAGTGGGGATTGATCTGTCTGACCTGGGTTATGCACCGAACGAAACGGCAGAGTCACTCTTCTTTGAAGACGCCGGCAATGATAAACATCAAATGGACCCCGTATTTATAGGAGGGTTTCCATCTGTCAGTATCAAATCAAAAACAGGCGAACCGGTTGCCGGTACTCAGCAATAAACGCCGATTCTATAAGTTTCAGTTATCCGGATTTGTTATCAAATGTTTCGAAACCTGTTTCTAAAGGGGAACGCTCACATGAAAATGTCACTTACCAGAAATCGCGGATTCACCTTAATCGAACTCCTCGTTGTCATCGCGATTATCGCCATTCTGGTGGCATTGCTGCTCCCGGCAGTACAACAGGCCCGGGAAGCGGCAAGGCGAACTCAGTGCAAGAATAACCTCAAGCAATTGGGTCTTGCGATTCATAACTATCATGATGCCCTGAATACGTTTCCGCCGGGTGCAATCCACGATCCAACCGGAGGAACATGTCCTTCCCCTCCAAGCGGTTGCGTAGGGGCTAATTCCTTTGCTCTTCACGTTTTTCTTCTGCCGTATATCGATCAGGCCCCTCTTTACAATCAAATCAACTTTAGTACGCCGAGACGGGGAAATCCCGATTCCGGTCAAACAGCCGGTCTTGAGGCGAGGACAATGATTGGCGCGTTTCTGTGTCCCAGTTCTTATCAGGTCAAAGCATCAAATAATGCCAACTACTACACTGCTCACTACTGGGGAAATGGCGGACCTAAGAATATCACTGGTGCTACTGAAGCCACAACGTACACGTGTCGCGGTCAAACGAACGACGCGTCAGAATGTGCGACGAATAACACAAGCCAATGGGGTGGTTATTCACAGCATGGTGTTTTTACCCGCAATAGCAAAATTGGCATGAGAGACATCTCCGACGGCTCGTCGAACACGATTCTGCTTATGGAAGGGTCAAACTCGAAAGTGAAATCAGGGGCGGCAGTCACGTTCTATCGGCTCTGGCCACGCGGCTCAGAAGGGACCGTTTCGTTTTCATTCCGCAATGTCACGCATGCTCCTAACGTGTTTCAAGGTACGGATAAGATTAATGATCTGAGCATGGGAAGCGAGCACACCGGTGGTTGCCATGTCGTGTTGTGTGACGGCGCCGTAAAGTTCATTTCAGATAACGTCGATCTGAACTCTCTGAAAGCAACGTCCAGCCGTAGCTCTGGTGAAGTCAATACCATCATGTTTTAGTTTTAATTTATCGGCATTCGTTAAAAGGTAAATATTCTACGGGAAGGGTTTAAATATGGCACGTCATGATTCACGTCGATCAGGATTTACGCTGATCGAGTTACTGGTTGTCATTGCGATTATCGCAATTTTGGTAGCATTGCTTCTCCCCGCCGTTCAACAGGCCCGGGAAGCGGCGAGACGTTCTCAGTGCAAGAACAACCTGAAGCAACTCGCCCTAGCAATGCACAACTATCACGATGTTCACAATCGGGCGCCGGGAGCGGCTCTGACGCATAAGCTGACTCAAAGCGAAATTATCACGTTCGGCATTTGGGTCGCCCATGCTCCTTTTCTGGAGCAGGGGAATGGCTTGAGCCTGTTCAATTACAGAACTGGAGCGACAACTACTGAAAATTATAATGTCGCTCGCTCAATAAGCATGAATGTTTTACGGTGTCCGTCCAGTCCGGTAGTTTATCACAGTACAAATCCTGGGCTTTGGACGACCCATTATTATGGAATCAGTGGTCCTCGCGATAGCTCAACCACAAATTATGGGGTTTTTCGACAACCAGGCGACTACATGACAAGTGGACACAGCTATGGCGAAGTCGCAATTCAAGGCATGTTTCCACCCCACAAATGTGTTCAGTTCCGAGACGTAACAGATGGTTTGAGTAATACGATCGCGGTAGGTGAGATCTCGTGGGCCGATTTCACAGGATACAGAGTATGGCATATGGGACACTATTCGATCGGAACGGGCCCGGTTCAGTTTGCCATGTTTTCGACGAAAAACGTGGACCGAAATCGTCCAATTAACTCCACGTCAAACGGAATGAATAACAGCGGCACTTTTGGGAGCGAACACACCGGGGGAGCCCATTTCAGTTTGGCGGATGGGGCTGTTCGATTTGTGTCAGAAGCCATTGATCGCAATATCTGGGTTTCCATTGCCAGTATTGACGGCGCAGAAACCGCCTCTTCGTGGTAATCAGGTTTAATTCACCTTTGTAATTCGCCCGGAAGAAGATGAATGAATTCAATGGTAAGCATTATGAAACCATCCTTGCAGTCAGCATTTCTGATATTGGTTGTATTGACAATCTCTTCATGCGGCAAAGCTCCGAACGAAACTGTTTCAGTACGTGGAGCGTTGACGTTTGACGGTGAGCCAGTTCCTGGGATGCAAGTTTTCTTTGAACCCGAACAGGGACGAGGAAGTAGTGGCCTCACTGGTGAGGATGGTGCATTTGAAATGTATTACACCCGGAACCAGAAAGGGGTTCAGCCAGGCGCTCATCAAGTGACATTTGACTGGACCCCTGGTGACGAATCACTCGCATCAAAAGGCCCTCCGGCTGTTGTGAAGAAGTTGTTGAGCCACATTAAGAAAAATGGCCCAGTGAGAGTTGACGTCAGCTCATCCCAGCCAGACTTAAAGATTGCCCTCCCCTGAATTCCATTCACCAGCATTCATGTTTGCCTGCCTGATACACTGCCCCGACCAAATTGTTATCATACAGTGATGGTCGGGGATGCCTGCCGTTTGATAGAATTCGAGAAAGCCTCACCTGTGCTTTCATCGATTTGAGGAGAGACAACGTGCGACCGATTCTGCGTTTCGGAATGATTCTCCTTTCGTGTCTGTGCCTGAATTCATGGCATCTGGACAGCGGCTTCCGGAACACCCTCTTCGCGGCGGATCAGATCACGCCAGAGCAGGTCAAGTTCTTTGAAACGCATGTCCGCCCGCTGCTGGTCGAGCAATGCTATAAGTGTCACTCTGATAAGAGTTCCAAAGGGGGGCTGCGGGTCGATTCTCGCGGGTACCTCGTACTGGGGGGAGATTCCGGCGCCGCAATTGAACCGGGAAAGCCTGATGAAAGTCTGCTGATGGAGGCGGTGCGATATGAATCGTATGAGATGCCTCCCTCAAAGAAGATGAGCGATGAGCAGATTGACATCCTCGCCAAGTGGATTGAAATGGGAGCCCCCTGGCCGGGTGACGACGGTACGGTCGCTAAGCGAGAAGAAGGAAGCCCGTTTTCTGAAACAGATCGAAACTGGTGGGCCTTTCAACCGGTGAAGAACCCGCAGGTCCCCCCCAGATCGGAAGGTTCACACTGGGGGCGGAATGAAATTGATCGGTTTATTGCCGCTCAACACCGCGAACAGAAACTCGCCCCGGCTCCGGAAGCAGAGCGAAGGGCGCTGATTCGCCGCGTTTATTTCGACCTGATCGGGTTACCACCGACACCGGAAGAAATTCAGGCCTTCGAAGACAGCACTGATCCACTGGCCTATGAGAAGATCGTCGATGATCTTCTGTCTCGGCCGGAGTACGGAGAACGTTGGGCACGCCACTGGCTCGACCTCGTTCGTTATGCCGAGTCTGATGGTTTTCGTGTCGACTTCCTTCGTCCTCAGGCATGGCGCTACCGGGATTATGTCATCCAGTCGTTTAATGAAGATAAGCCATACGACCGCTTTGTACAGGAGCAACTGGCCGGGGATGAATTATTTCCAGACGATCCGGCAGCACTCACGGCAACCGGATATCTCCGACATGGAATTTATGAATACAATGCCCGTGATGCCCGCGGTCAGTGGGATAATATGCAGAATGAAATCACGGACGTCACCGGAGACGTTTTCTTCGGATTAGGATTTCAATGCGCCCGTTGTCATGATCATAAGTACGACCCGATCCTCCAGAAAGATTATTATCAACTGAGAGCCTTCTTCGAATCGGTTCTTCCCCGTGACGACCTTGTTGCCGCGACTCAGGAACAGGTCGCAGAGTTCGAAAAGAAGAACGCGGAGTATCTGGAACAGACAAAGGTGATTCGTGCAGAGCTTGAGGCCCTGTTGCAGCCGGTTCTGGATCAGGGAGAGAAGACAGAGATCGGTCGGTTTCCTGATGATATTCAGGAGATGATGCGGAAAAAGCGAGAAGACCGGACTCCACAGGAAGAGCAGCTCACGCAATTGGCCTGGCGTCAGGTTCTATTATCATACAGCCGGGTCGATGGGCGGCTGAAAGGGGAAACCAAAGAGAAAGTCTTAGCATTAAGACGAGAATTAGCAAAGTTTGACAATCTGAAACCAGAGCCGCTCCCTCAGCCGATGATGGTGACCGATGTCGGGGCACATTCTCCTCTGACAATAATTCCCAAACGAAAGACCGAAGTTGAACCAGGTTTTCCGAGTATTCTGGAATCCGAACTCCCGATCATTGAGCCCCCTGCGAATGTTTCCAATACAACCGGGAGGCGTGCTGCGCTGGCGATCTGGTTGACTCGACCCGAGAATCCTCTCTCGACAAGAGTGATTGTGAACCGCGTCTGGCAATATCATTTCCATAAAGGGTTAGCAGAAAACAGCAGTGATTTCGGACGTCTGGGGGATCCTCCGACCCATCCTGAGCTGTTGGACTGGTTGACAACCCGGTTTCTGGAAAGCGGCTGGAGATTTAAAGATCTGCATAAACTGATCGTCACCTCAGCGACGTATCGTCAGAGCACTGCTCATCCTCAACTCGCCGAGTTTCAACAGATCGATCCGTCAAACCGCTGGTACTGGCGGGGAGAAACACGGCGACTGGATGCGGAACAGATTCGTGATGCGATCTTCGCGGTTTCGGATCAACTGAAAGATCAGACTCGAGGAGGCCCCAGTGTCCAGGGAGATCGTCCGAGGCGATCGATTTACACCCGGGTAATGAGGAACAGTCGGGATCCGTTGCTGGATGCGTTTGATCTGCCGCAGTTCTTTTCAAGTACATCCAATCGTGATACGACAACATCACCAGTGCAATCACTGCTGTTGATTAATAGTCAGACAATGCTTGGGCATGCCGGAAAATTAGCAAACGCAGTCAATGCAGCAACCGGTCGCAGTGGTGATATTGCTCCCCGTATTGAACGACTCTGGTGGGTGATTTTCGGACGAGGCCCGACACTGGAGGAGTTGAACGGAGCGATGGCTTTTCTGAGGGAGCAGGAACAGCGGATTAGCGGAGTGGATGAGATTGCGCTGGTTTCCAACATTGTGACTGGTAAGGTTCCTTATCGTGACGGACAGGCTGTCCTGTTTCAGGCGCAGAGCGATCTGGGACGATTTGTTATTCCTCCGAATCAACGACTGGATCTCGGAGACTTGACAATTGAAGCCTTCTTTCAATTACGCTCGATTTATGAGTCCGGCGAGGTTCGTACACTGGCGTCGAAAACTGTTGGTAATAACTCGAAGCCAGGGTGGTTGTTTGGGATCACCGGGAAAGGCTCGCGCCGGAAGCCGCAAACGTTAGTCATGCAGATGTATGGTCAGGATGATAGCGGAAAATATCGTGAAGCCGCTCTTTTTTCAGACCATCATCTGGAATTAAACAAACCATATTATGCGGCTGTCAGCGTCCGTTTGGCGAAACCAGGACAACCGGGCGTTGCCAAGTTCTATTTAAAAGATCTTTCCAATGATGACGAGCCGTTGCTGACGGCAGAACTGCCGGTTCCACTGGCTTCCGCATTTGTCAATGACGCCCCGCTCAGCATCGGCTCGCGTGGCCTGAAGGATGGCAGATTCGATGGCCTGATTGATGACGTCCGGCTTTCAAAAGGAGTGTTGCCTCTTTCACAGCTTTTGTTTACATCCGAAGGAATCACTCAATCGACGGTTGGATACTGGCAGTTTGAACCGAGTCCCGGCATGTTTCATGACAGCCTGCCTAATGGATTGAATATACGTCCTGTCAGAAATGATAAACAAGTACAACAACTGGCTCCCAATGAAGCCGCCTTTGTTGATTTGTGTCATGTGTTGCTGAATTCCAATGAATTCCTGTATGTCGATTAGTGAGCAGTTTGCTCTACCGGGTGCAGGCGAATGAGGATGTTTGGGCACGCAAAAGCCTCACTTTTCGCCTGCGGAACACTAAAGATAAAAAACGAAAATGCTTTACCGGACATGAGGAAGACCATGAGCCACATTCGAATCCCACAATCCCGACGTGAGTTCCTGGCTCGAAGTGGAGCCGGATTCGGAGCATTAGCGCTGTCCGGTATGCAGGCGAATGCCAACGCGCCGACTCCATCAGCCACCGCCTTACTGAATCCACAGCCGCACTTTGCGCCAACCGCGAAGAGTGTCATCTTTCTGTTTATGGAAGGAGGGCCAAGTCATATGGATACATTCGATCCCAAGCCGGAATTAAACCGACTTGAAGGTCAGCATCTTCCTGAGAGTTTCGGAACGGTCATTACAGCAATGGGAGAGTTTCATGCTCCGCTGCTTGGGTCGAAGCGAAGCTGGAAACAATATGGAGAGAGCGGCACCTGGGTCTCGGACTGGCTGCCATATACTGCTCAGAATGTGGATG
>DATMFC010000321.1:0-3992 GCA_035556335.1 Planctomicrobium sp.
CGGAACCGAATTCAACTTCTTCGCGATGCTGACGCATGGGACAGGTTCAATGCCGTAGTGTGGTAAGCCGTCGTGTCGTAATGTGGTGTCTTAATTCCGCAGTCGTAGGGGGCGTCTCATCGCACCGACTTGTTCTGTTCAATCACACCGATGAATTACTCGGAAACAAAATCGATTTTGTAACTCAAGCCCCAGTATTCCATGAGTTCCTTGAGTTGCGGGTAATGGACGTTGCCGCCGGGGTGAATCTTGATTTCAAAAGTCGGACGCCAGAAATAATTGGCCGGAGGGCTTCCCCAGGTTCGGGCGTGGTTATCGATCAATGCCGCAACGAGATCCTGAAATTCGTGCCGGGTCATTTCGAGTGGAATTCCACTTTGCGGACCTTTGCTGATCTCGAAGCGATCCGTCTTCAAATGAATTGTGACGGCCCGTTCGATGCCGATGGCTCCGTTGGATTGACCTTGTCCCCATTTTCGTTGGACGCCCCCATCATCCTTCCATTTCCCGGGGTTGCTCGGTGATTGGGTTAGTGGAGGGGGTGGAAGTTGTCGTGGGGAAATTCGTGGAGAATTCGGCGTGGAATCGGGGGCGGGTGGAACTCCGCGCGATCGATTCCATCCTGGAGGTGCTCCGCTGGGAGCCGGATTCATTTGAATTCCAGAGTTCTGGCCGGATCTCATCTGTTCATCAATCTCGCGCAACAGTGTCGGTTCACCACCGGGGTTAACATCCCCCACGTTCCCACTGCCCATGTTTCCGCTCCCCATGTTCCCGCTGCCTGGGGTGCCATTGCTGTCCGTCTCTCCGGTGTTCCCAAATCCCTGATCCCTGGCACCAGAACCATTGAAGCCCTGACTTCCTGTCCCGGGACTTCCAGTTCCGGGATGACCTGAGCCCTGATTGCCGGAGCCTTGGGGAACGGTTCCTAATCGTCTTTGCTGTGGTTTACTCCACTCTGGACCGAGCATGTTGATGGAGTCGGATGGACGGGAGTTTCGAAGTTGATCGACTTCCGCCAGATTGAATTCTCCGTTTTCCCCGACGATCCCCTCGGAGCCAAATCGGGAAGAAGCACCATTTCCGCCACCCGTCCGGTTGCCACCACCTTCAGTTCCTCCGCCGCTATTGGAACGTCCGAACCCGGAACCGAATCCCCGGACCTGAGGACGGGACCGATTGAGCATCTCGTTGATGGCAGTCTGGCACGCTTCAACCGCCTGAGGATCGGTCTGCGGCCATTTGAACTCAGCGGTGGCAGTGACCAGTTCATATCCGAAGTCGGAACCCAGTTTCTCAAGATAGGTTCTGGCCACATAGAACCCGACGGTTCCACCAGGCCGAACGATCATCAACACATAGGGAGCAGGCCTGTTGGGATGCTGGCTGCTGTCGACCTGTTTCCAGTATTTCATCAATGCTTCTGTCCCCGCCAGCAACGGATTGAATTCCGGCGTGAACTCTCCCAGTGTTTCAGCGGAAATGCGGATTCCTTCCGAACAGAAAATAACACTGTCGGCGGTGCATTCGATCAGGATTGGACGCCGCGTCGTCCCGGAATGGCTTTCCCGGGCTTCAATCTCGAAGACCGGATTTCGCAGTGCTTTCTGCACCTTCGCCGCTTCCAGTTTTTTCAGACTCTCTTCGCGCTGACGCAGTAATTCTTCTGCCAGTTTCTTGAAATCTTCTTCTGTCTGCTCAACCAGATTCGCCTTCGCTCCGGTTTGAGACATCATTGCTTGTAGCTGTGCGGCCTCTTCAGAGAGCTTGGCAACCGTCGTTTGAGTGCTCGCCACCCGGGATTGGGACTGCTTCAACTCGTCGGCCAGAGTGTCGTTCATCTGATCGAGCGATCTCAGCTTCTGCCGCCATTCCTCGAATCGGGCTTTCGCGGTTTCCTGATGCCGGCTCAATTTTTCTTCGTTCTCTGCCTGAAGTCGGGCAATTTCCCGATTGCGTGCTTCAATTTCCGCATCGGAAGGTCCAGGAAGGGGAATCGGTTCCATCACCTCCGGTTCGGGCAGTTTCAGTGGGATTTCTTCAGGAATGAGCAGTGCCGTCGATGGGCTGGAAGCGGATTGATGTTCTTCCAGAACCTGATCCCGAACGTGTTGTGCGGTCAGCAGAAGCAACAAAATGAGCGCCCCCATCGTACAGACGAGACCGTCCAGATAGGAAAACAGAGACATCGCAGCCGAAGGGGGGCGTTTTCTCACGCGCGACTCCGCTGCTCCATCAGATTCGAGATGCAAACATCCATGTTCGTATCAATTTTCAGTTGCAGGCAGATTGGGAAAAACAGGATAGATGCAGATTCTGCACGCGAACCCTCCCTCCAAATTCCCGATACAAATGCTGTTCTTTTTATAATCGACACAAAAAGAACAGCAGGTTGACCGGAAAGTGAGATACACGATTCAATTGGAGAAACGAAACAGGAATCTCGCGTGAACAGGAGAGTCCCGGCAACCAGATTTCCTTCCCCGCACCACCGTCACGTTCTCGAAATTGCCGAAAATCAGGCGGAAACGGAGACCAGATGCCAACAAGAGACTGGCCCCTTTCGGTTCCCACTTGAGAACCGCCTCACGGCAAAATCCGCCCGTTCCGTTGCTGAGATAGAACATTCCACTCGACCTAAATTATCTATCTCACTGATTCTCTACCCCGGGAAACGCAGAGGAACCACGGAAAAGACGGAAATAACGGAAACAAAAAGGTGATCTCACAATAGAAAAAACGGACTGTCCTCTTTGAAAGTCACCGGAATTCTTCACACAGTCGTTCCAAGTTTGCCCCAATGGAGAGAGAAGTGGGTAGTGGGTAGGAAATTGTGGATAGAAAACGCAGGCTTTTCCAGATTTTTCTGACCCCTGGTCCCTGAATCCTGACCCCTTGCTTTCCATCACGAACAAACTTGGAAGTACTGTCACAACTCATTTGTTTAGTCTCATTTCCGTCATTTTCGTCTTTTCCGTGGCGAACAATTCGGAATAATAAAGAGGCCGCCCCCTCTTCCGACTTGTCCTGCTCCTCATATCTCCATACCTCCCGTAATATTATGAATACTGTTCCCGTAAGCCGATCTGGGCCGCCTGAATCTCCTCAGACAGACTGGCACCTCGCCCCCGGGGTGACGTATCTCAATCATGGATCATTCGGGCCGTCCCCCGTTGCAGTCCAGTCAGAACGTGAACGCTGGATCCGTGAACACGAATCCAATCCAATGGATTTTCTGATTCGCAGGTTGCCGGATCTGCTGAATGATTCTCTGCAGAAATTAGGACACTTCCTGAATGCACCATCAGACAATCTGGTCTTCGTACCGAACGCGACGGTCGGAATGAATGTTGTCGCCGCCAATCTTCCACTTTCAAAGGAAGATGAAGTGCTGCTGACCGATCATGAATATGGAGCCGTCATCCGCATCTGGGGACAGGCCTGTCAGACGACGGGAGCCAGAACCGTTCTGGCCCGCCTTCCGTTTCCAATCACGTCAACGGAAGAGTTGATCGATACTCTGTTCCAGCAGGTGACACCGCGCACGCGGGTCCTGGTTGTCAGCCATGTCACGTCCCCTACCGGAATGATTTTTCCGATCCAGCAAATCTGCGAGCGAGCACGTCAGCAAGGGATTCTCACCTGTGTGGACGGTCCACATGCTCCCGCTCAGGTACCGGTCGATCTGAAAGCGATCAACGCCGACTTTTATACCGCCAGTTGTCATAAATGGCTGTGCGGTCCATTTGGAACCGGGTTCCTATATGTCCGTTCCAAATTCAAACAGGGACTCCGCCCCACAGTGACCAGCTGGGGCCGCAGTCTGAATGGAGAACCGCCTCACTGGAAGGACGAATTCCACTGGCCGGGGACGTATGATCCCACCGGAGCGCTGGCGGTTCCCTCAGCGATTGACTTCCTGACCCGTTACGGCATCCAACGGTTCCGTGACGAAACACATGTATTGGTCAGGTCATCCCGGCAGCAACTGG
>DATMFC010000322.1:0-10737 GCA_035556335.1 Planctomicrobium sp.
GAGCGTCTGCTTCCAGTCGTCCCGGATATCGGAATCCAGATCGGCATGAGTCTGAAGAAACAGAATTCGGCATCCGGACGCAGCGGTTTTCAATTCATCGGCAATGCGGGCCGAGCGGTACTTCTGCTGGGTCGACACATACAGCAACACATCACAATATGGAAGAAGCGATCGCAATCGTTCCAGATTCCCGACAGATCCGTCTCCTTCACCGGAGTCGGGATCAGGGCAATCGAGGAGAACGATGTCTCTCAGCAAATCGGCGTCACGCTGGATGATGTCGATCTCGTCGAGGGGGATCCCCAGTGTCGTCGGATCAGTACGAAGATGGGTGATGAGTACCGGGCGTTTTGTCGTCGGCCGTTGTCGACCGGATCGAGTCACCTCTTCCCCGACAAGAGCATTGACCAGCGTACTCTTCCCGGTTCCGGTGCCGCCGAATGTGGCGACCACCAACGGAGCTTCGAGTCGAATACGAAGGGTTTCCACCCGATCGATCACACGGCGTAACAGCAACTGGCTGTTGCGAACCGGTTCCCAGTCGGCTGGCTGCTTCATCCAATGATCGACCCGCTGCCGTAAGGCATCAATCGAAGAGAGAAGTTCCAGTTGACGCACTTCGGTATCAAGCATGGGGACTCCCGGATAAGGGCTTTTTAACCGGGAGAGCGTGGCTCCTGCCGGGGTTGTTTAAAACTTAGACAACGGTTCCTGCCAGGCTTTTTTCAGTTCGCTTAATGAGTTGTCAATGAGAATTGTGTTGTTTGTCCCGGTAACGACAAGGCGTTCTGAAGAATTCACTTCTCCAATCTGAACCGGTTCCAGAACTCCCTGGGCTTTGAAGAATTCCTGCACCGCGGTGACGTTTGATTCTTTCACTTCAATCACAAATCGAGTGTTACTCTCCGAGAAGAGGGCCACGGCGTCGCTGATCCCGGACGATGCGGACGATGTCACTGAATCCAAATTGGCGGTCACTCCTAATCCTCCGGCAAACGCCATTTCGGCGAGAGCGGTGGCAAGTCCCCCTTCGCTCAGATCGTGGCAACTGCGGATGGCTCCGCTGGAAATCGCCTGATGCAAGGCCGTGAAGACTTTGGGAGCTGACTTCAAATCGACTTTCGGAACGCTTCCACCAGTAGATCCGGTCACCAGATTGAAGTGACTTCCCCCCATTTCCTCGTGTGTCGACCCCACCAGCAGCAACACGTTGCCTGCCGATTTCAGGTCCATTGTCACGCTGCGCTCGACATGATCAATCTGGCCGAGTGCGGTGATTAACAGGGATGACGGAATGGTGATCGTCTGTTTTTCGCCGTTCACTTCGTGGGAGAATTCATTGTTCAAGGAGTCTTTTCCGGAGACGAACGGAGTTCCGAACGCAATGGCGACATCGTGACAGCCGAGTGCGGCGCGGACGAGTGAACCAAGTGTTTCAGGACGTTCAGTATTCCCCCAGCAGAAGTTGTCGAGAATCGCGATGCGTGACGGGTCGGCACCGACGGCAACACAGTTTCGCAAGGACTCATCAATCGCGGAAGCGGCCATCCAGTACGGGTCATAGTCCCCGAAGTGCGGGTTCATTCCGCAGGCGATGACGAGACCCCGATCTGATTCCAGATCCGGACGAATAACAGCTGCGTCAGACGGACCGTCGTTCTGAACTCCGACCAGTGGTTTCACAACACTTCCGGCCTGAACCTCGTGATCGTACTGCCGGATGATGCTTTCTTTCGAACAGACATTGAGTGAAGACAGGATCTTCTTCAGCGTGTCGTTGAAATCCGAAGTAGAGGGCTGGAACGGAGTCGTTGCGGGAGGCTGATAATTCGCCTCGCGAACGACCGGGGGACGCCCGTCATGCAGGAACGACATTGTCACATCTCCGACAATGTTGTCCCCATACTTCAGAACAAGTCGACCGGTTCCGGTGAACTTTCCGATTCGAGTCGCTTCCACTCCCTCGGATGCACAGAGGTCGTGAAACGCCTGCCATTGTTCTTCGGAAACAGCAAGGACCATCCGTTCCTGAGCTTCGCTGATCCAGACTTCGGTGTAGGAGAGTCCGCTGTATTTCAGAGGAGCTTTGTCGAGCCAGACTTCGGCCCCGGTCTCTTCTCCCATTTCCCCCACGGCACTGCTGAAGCCCCCGGCTCCGCAGTCGGTGATGGCGTTGAAGAGTCCCTTGTCACGAGCGGCGAGAATGACGTCCATCATCATTTTCTCAGTGATGGCGTTCCCGATCTGCACGGCCCCACCAGAAAGTTCTTCACTCTCATGAGTCAGTTCTGCCGAAGAGAAGGTCGCCCCGTGGATACCGTCGCGACCGGTTCGACCGCCGACCGAGACAATGTAGTCTCCAACGTGAACTTCCTTTTCACTCATGCCGCGCGGAATCATCGCGACATTGCCGCAATAAACCAGCGGATTCCCGAGATACCGGTCATCAAAGTACACCGCCCCGTTGACGGTCGGAATCCCCATCCGGTTTCCGTAATCCCGAACCCCGGAAACGACTCCCTTCATGATTGTTTTCGGATGCAGCAATCCTTGTGGCAGAGTGTCGTACGGGGTGTCTGGCGGAGCGAAACAGAAGACGTCGGTGTTACAGACCGGGCGTGCTCCCATGCCGGTTCCGAGAGGATCGCGAATGACGCCCCCCAGTCCGGTGTTGGCTCCTCCGTAAGGTTCAAGAGCCGACGGGTGATTGTGAGTTTCGACTTTAATACAGACATCCTGCTTCTCGTCGAACGTCACAATGCCTGCGTTGTCTTTGAAAACACTGACACACCAGTCTTCCTCTCCGAGAGATTTTCGAATGGTTTGAGTGGCGGCAAAGACTGTTTCTTTGAGCATGTTCTCAAAGCGACGTTCTCCGTTCTCATCCCGGTAGGCAATGCGACCGCCGAGGGTTTTGTGGGAACAGTGTTCGCTCCAGGTTTGAGCGACTGTTTCCAGTTCGATATCGGTCGGCTCCCGTCCCAGTTCACGGAAGTGATTCTGGATCTGCCGCATCTCGGCCGGTTGCAGATAGAGTTGCCCTTCCTTGCTCAATCGCTGCAGCGCGGCGTCGTCCATCTCTCGAATAGAGACATGCTTCAGTTCGAATACGTATTCGGAACCGAGGGACAGGCTTTTTAATGGCAACGGACCGTCGATCACCCGTTCAATGGAATCGTTCGAAAGAACCCGACGACCGAACCGGTTCACGTCTTCTTCACTCGCCGATTCATTCACCCAATACTTGCGAGTGGTCGAAACCCCCGTCACCGGCAGGTTTAGTGACTGCAGGGCATTGAGTGCCGTCAATCCGGTGTTGTCGGTCACGCCCGCTTTGAACAGGACGTTCAGCAGAGAACCGTTTCCATTTCCATTAGTTGCCGGTAATGAATTGATATGAACGGTTTCGACCAGTCCGTCACTGACGAATCGGGCGATCTGATCGAGTTGATTCGAATTCAACTCCCCTTCCACAAGATACGATCGGGCCGACCGCACGGATTGAATGGAATTCAATCCCCGTGAGTGGGCTTCTCCCAGAACGCGTTCTGCTTCCCGATCGACCGAACCTGGAACGGGGTGAATTTCGATTTCCCACAACATCCGTTGTCTCTTCTCGTAATATAACGTCGCAATAAAAGTAGACCGAAGCCTTAAAGACTTGTTGTCTTTACCCACATTTTTCTCGTTAACCCTCATCACAATGATGAAGAGCGGACTTCGCAAACAAATGCCCTGAAAGGGCTTCACAACAGAGCCCAGGGTCGATCACGAAGTGAGCGCACCCTGGGGTAATGGAGACCCCATTTCAGGTCTACCCCGAAGGGGTTGCACAATCAGACTCCCTATGTGCAACCCCTTCGGGGTTGGTTGTCAACACGGGCTCTTCCACCCAGGGTGCGCTCACTTCGTGATCGACCCTGGGCTGTGCTGTTAAAACCCCTTCGGGGTAAAACAGTCGGAGCACCCATAAGGACTGGAAAACTGCCTGTCAAAAAATGTGGGTAAAAACAAGGCCTTAAAGACCCGGCACCTGGAGTCTCGATCCAGATTCAAACTTCATCCGGAGTGACACTTGACTCGTGCCCAAGTATCGTAGCTATTCAGGGATCAAAGCTGAAATGATAAGGGCCGTCGAGATCAAGGCTTTCGCTTTATTGAAAAATGGCTCGGGAGGGCAAGGCTCCCGCCGAGCCGCACACCATGGAAAGCGTTCTCTTGCTTGCGGCTCAGCAGGAGCTTCGCCCTCCCGGAATTGGCCCATCTTCAAACCAGCAAACGCCCTGCGTTGAGACTGATTTTTATCGCGTTCGTGTGGGAACGGTTGATCTGAGACGGAGAGGGGGAATCAGGGTCCGGTCCGGAAATACCGGGGCACGCCCGATTTTTTTGCCAAAAGATTCTGGGAAGGACCGATATAAATCTTCTTGCATTTGTCTTCTCCCGAAGATATAAAAGTAGTTGGCGCAGAAAGGAAATTGCCGTTCCTTTCGTGAAGTTTCGTTCCTTGAATGATGTTTCCGCCGATGGCAGCCTCCGTGCCGGATCCCGGGGCAAGCATTCACCGCATCGAATGCCCACCTCTTCATGACACCTGGGTGTTTTCTCCGAACGGAAGGATTTATGCGTCCCGCATCGATCAATCCAACAAGTGAGTTTGGAAACCCATGCGCAGCCCCTTGATCACTTTCGGGTGTCTGATTTCCCTGACGACTTCGGTCATGGCGTTCGACAATCCGCAAAGTCCCGCCGATTCCGCATCCCCTGCGGTCAGTTTTCACAAGCAGATTCGCCCTCTTCTTCAGGCGCATTGCCAGGGATGCCATCAACCGGCCAAGGCGTCGGGAGGCTATGTCCTGACCAGCTTTACGCAGTTTACCCGTCCGGGTGAAAGTGGAGACGCCCCAGTCGTTCCCGGTAAGCCGGACGAAAGCGCACTGCTGACGATGATCACTCCTGTGGATGGCAGTGCATCGATGCCTCCGGAACGCCCCCCGTTGTCGGCTGCAGAAATCTCTCTGATCCGGCAATGGATCGAACAGGGGGCCAAGGATGATTCCCCGGCCAATCTCGACGATCAGATCAATCAGGCAAACCCACCTGTCTACCAGCGTCCCCCGGTTGTCACCTCATTGGAATATTCCCCAGACGGCAACCTTCTGGCTGTTTCCGGGTTTCATGAAGCGATTCTCCTGTCGAACGAAACACAACAACTGGCGACCCGCTTGATCGGAATATCAGAACGGGTGGAATCGGTCTCGTTTTCTCCCGACGGAAAACGCCTGGCCATTGCCGGCGGGCTCCCCTCACGACAGGGAGAAGTCCAAATCTGGAATATCGAAACCGGCAAGCTCGATCTTTCGATTCCCACCACCTTCGACACCGTATATGGGGTCTCGTGGTCTCCAGACGGCAAAATGGTCGCAGTCGGTTGCTCCGACACCGCTGTCCGTGGCTTTGATACCACCACCGGAAAACAGGTCTTCTACAACGGAGCCCATGACGACTGGCCGCTCGATACCGTCTTCTCGACAGATGGTTCGTTGCTGGTCTCGGTCGGCCGCGACATGTCGACCAAGCTCTACAATGTTCCGACGGAACGATTCATCGATAACGTCACCTCCATCACTCCGGGAGCCCTCAAAGGGGGAATCTCCGCAGTGGCGAAACGTCCTGAACGGGACGAAATCCTCGTCGGCGGTTCAGATGGTGTTCCTCGAATCTATCGGATGGAACGGGTTTCTACCCGAAGAATCGGCGACGATGCCAACCTGATCCGGCGCTATCCCGGAATTCCCGGACGCATTACCGCCGTGGCCTATCATCCCGATGGAAAGACCTTTGCCTGTGCGTCGAGTCTGGATGGTCAGGGGCATGTTGCCATCTATACTTGTGACGTCGCTTTCGAAATGCCGGAGGAAATCAAGAAGATCGTCGAAAAAGTGGCCTCTTCCCAATCCCCTGAAGAAAAAGCCAAGCTGGAAGAATACGTCACCAAAGACGCTAGCCAACTTGCCAGCCTGACTCTGTCAACTCCTGTCTTTGCCCTGACCTATCATCCTCAGGGAGAACGTCTGGCCGTTGCCGGCGGTGACGGGTTGATTCGGTTCCTTGATGCGAAAACAGCAGAACAGCAACAGGAAGTACAGCCGTTCCCGATCGTCCCGGAAGCGAATGACCACAAGAAACAGGAATCCAAACCACTGGCCATTGTCAATCAGGAGCCTCTTTCTGGAACGGAATCGCTCCCAGCCGATGCTCAGGTGACGAAACTGGAAGTCTCCCCGGAAAATGTGACTCTGAGGAGTCCTTATGACAGCACTCAGGTCCTGGTGACCGGCGTTCTGGCCACCGGAGATCGGATCGACCTGACACGGCTGGCCAAACTGAATCTTCAGGGAGATGCCGCCACTCTTTCTCAACTGGGACGAATATACCCCCAAAAGAACGGAACCTCTCAGCTCACTGTCTCTTTCGGGGATCAGAAGATCACCGTTCCAATCTCAGTGGAGCAGTTTGACTCGCAGGATCCACTTCGTTTTATTCGTGATGTGAATCCGGTTCTCACCCGACTCGGCTGCAATCAGGGAACCTGTCATGGAGCACAGGACGGAAAAGCGGGATTCAAGCTCTCTCTGCGAGGTTACGATCCCCTGTTTGATGTCCGTTCCTTCACTGACGATCTGAAAGGACGCCGCACCAATGTTGCCTCTCCTGACCAGAGTCTGATGTTATTGAAAGCCTCGGGAACGGTTCCTCACATGGGAGGTCAACTTACTCGTCCCGGGGAAGCTTATTACGAGATCATTCGACGCTGGATTGCCGAAGGAGCCACGCTGGACCTGGAATCTCCCCGTGTCACCAGTATTAGCATTGAACCTCAGAATTCGGTCGTTCAACAGATTGGTGCCCGGCAGCAACTTCGGGTCATCGCCACTTATTCCGACGGCATCGAACGTGACGTCACTGGAGACGCCTATCTGGAAAGCGGAAACACGGAAGTCGCCGAAAGCAATCGAGCAGGTGTGATCACGGCCCTGCGTCGTGGCGAAGCTCCGATTCTCGCCCGGTTTGAAGGAAGCTATGCCGCCACCACCCTGACTGTCATGGGAGATCGCGGGGGTTTTGTCTGGCAGGAACCGGAAATCTGGAGCCCCATCGATGAACTGGTCGCCCGAAAATGGGAACGTATGAAAATTCTTCCTTCCGGCCTCGCCAGAGATGAAGATTTCCTGCGACGTGTCTACCTCGATTTGACCGGTCTCCCTCCGTCTTCCGACGAAGTCGTGCAGTTCCTGCAAGACACCCGTCCGACCCGCGAAAAGCGTGACGCTGTCATTGACCGATTGATCGGGTCGGAAGCGTTTGTCGAATACTGGACCAACAAATGGGCCGATCTGCTGCAGGTGAACAGCAAATTCCTCGGAGGGGAAGGGGCGACACTTTTCCGTCAGTGGATTCGAAAAAATGTAGCCGAGAACCGACGGTACGATGAATTCTGCTACGACATCCTGACCGCGACGGGATCGAACAAAGAGAACCCGCCAGCCTCGTACTATAAAATCCTCCGTGAACCGACAGAGACCATGGAGAACACGACGCACCTGTTTCTGGGAGTCCGGTTCAACTGCAATAAGTGCCACGATCACCCGTTCGAACGCTGGACTCAGGATCAGTATTACCAGACGACAGCGTTCTTCGCTCAAGTCGACATGAAACGGGATCCCAAAAACGCCAACGGCAACATCGGCGGCAGTGCGGTCGAAGGAGCCAAACCGCTCTGGGAAGAAATCTTCGACAAGAACGAAGGGGAAATTCTGCACGATCGGACCAAAGCCGTCACCGCTCCCCTGGCTCCCTACAATCGGGAACTGGAAATCAAAACAGACGGAAAAAGCCGACGAGAGCAACTGGCCGCATGGATCACCGATCCCGGCAACGACTACTTCGCCCGGAGTTATGCGAATCGGGTGTGGGGTTATATGATGGGAATCGGCCTGATCGAACCGCTCGACGACATTCGGGCCGGTAATCCTCCCACGAATCCGGAACTGCTGGATCTCCTGACAACGCAGTTTGTGGAAACGGATTTCAACGTTCGTGAACTGATGCGAATGATCTGCAAGAGTCGTGTCTACCAGTTGGAAGTCGGCACGAATCAATGGAATGAAGACGACCGGTCCAATTATTCACACGCTGTGCCGAAACGTCTCCCCGCTGAAGTGCTGTATGACGCAGTCTACACTGCCACCGGTTCGAAGATGAGAATCCCGGGAGTCCCTGAAGGAACACGCGCTGCGGCATTGCCCGACGTCCAGATCAATCTGGCCGACGGCTTCCTCGCGAACCTGGGACGTCCCGTCCGGGAGTCGGCTTGCGAATGCGAACGTTCGGCCGATTTGCAGCTTGGTCCAGTCATGGCCCTGATGAATGGAACGACCGTCAGTGACGCGATCTCACAGTCCGGAAACCGACTCGACAAACTCGCTTCCAGTGAAACAGATATGAACCGACTCGTCGATCAGGTTTTTCTCAACATCCTCAACCGCCACGCCCGCCCTGAAGAGATTCAGGCAACCATTCTGCTGATGAATGACCTCCAGTCGCAACACGCGGAACTGGTGACGGAGTTGAACGCCTATCGTGAACTGAGTCGTCCCGTACAGGAAGAAAAGGAAAAACGACGCCTTCAAGCGGTCGCTCTGACCGAGAAAGCAATTGAAGAGTACAAGATTGAGATTCAACCCAAAGTCGATGCCGACGAAGCAGCCCGGTTGAAAGCGATCGCCGAAGCACAAAAGAAACGGGACGATTTCCTGGCGACGACCGACGCACGGGTCGCCGAATGGGAAAAGACAGCCCCTGAAAATCCAACTCCGTGGAGTCCGCTCAGCTTCAAAGACCGAAAGGCCACGAACGGCGCCAACCTGAAGCAGGAAGACGATCAGGTGATCATGGTCAAAGGCAAGAACGGAAAAGGAGCCTACATTCTCCAAACGTCCGTGACGCTGGATCAGGTGGCTGCGTTGCGACTGGAAGCGTTGAGTGATCCCCAACTCCCCGGCAAAGGACCAGGCCGGTCTGCTGGAGGAAATTTCGTCTTGTCGGAGCTGACCGTTGAATACTGGCCGATCAACAAACCTGATGAGAAGAAAGTCGCGAAACTTCAAAACGCTCAGGCAGATTTTAGTCAGAACGGCTATGCAATCGAGACAGCCATTGACGGGAAATCCCCTGCTTCTGGCAACGGATGGGCTGTGTCACCGGAAGTTGGAAAAGACCACTTCGCCACATTCGAACTGGCCGAACCAGTCACCTCCGCACAGGAGTTCGTGTTTCAGGTGACCATGGATCAACAATACACAGATGCAACTCACAGTCTCGGAAAATTCCGGGTTTCCTTCACTGATAAAGCCGGTCCGGTCAACTTCGGTCTTCCTGCAGCCGTTTCCAATGCCCTTGCTGTTGCCGTTGAAGAACGGACAGAAGAACAGAAGCAGGCCCTCGGAGACTACGTCAACCGGATCGATACAAAGCTGGCTGACCTGAACAAGGCGCTGACAGATGCGGAAAAACCGGTCCCGGAAGAACCGCACCTCACAGAGTTAAAAGGACGTCTTTCAGATTACCAGAAACCGCTCCCGGCCGATCCTCAACTGGTCCGACTGGAACGTGCGGTGCAACTGGGGGAAGGACAACTTCAGAACGCCCGATTAACCGCAGTACAGGACCTCGCCTGGGCCTTAATTAACAGCCCGGCGTTTTTGTTCAATCGATAATAAATGAGGAGACAGGAATGAGGAGATAAGAATCGGGAAAGACTGCAATTTCCTTCTTCCCTAAATCCTAATTCCTACCTCCTAACCCCTCACAAGGATTCCCCCCATGATTATTCGTGTCGCCGGACAACCCGGTAAGGATTTGTGCGACAGCCATCTGGGAGTCACGCGCCGTGACATTCTCCGTGTCGGCGGAAGCGGCATGTTAGGACTCTCTTTAGGTTCCATGCTCGAACTGAAGGCTGCAAACGCGGCGAAAAACAACGTTCATGAGCCTCGTGCGAAAAGCATTATTCTCGTTTATCTTCAAGGAGGCCCCAGTCATCTCGACCTGTGGGATCCCAAAGAAAACGTGCCGGAAAATGTGAAGTCTGTCTTCAAAAACATCCCGACAGCCATCCCCGGCGTCCACTTCACCGAACTGCTGCCACAACTGGCACAAGTCGTTGATAAGGCAACATTGATCCGGTCGATGAGTTATACCCCGAACGGGTTATTTAATCACACTGCTGCCATTTATCAGATGATGACTGGGTACACGACAGATAAGGTCAGTCCTTCCGGCCAGCTCGAACCTCCCAATCCTAAAGACTTCCCGAACTTCGGTTCGAACATCATCCGTCTCCGTCCACCACAGGAACCGATGCTGCCATTTGTGATGTTGCCACGTCCTTTGCAGGAGAGCAATGTTGTCGGCAAAGGAGGAACTGCTGGATTTCTTGGCAAAGCATATGATCCGTACACCCTGTATCCCGCGGGTGACGATATGAATATGACCAAGATGAACAGCATTAACGCATCTGATCTCGAGATGCGGGCCGACATTTATGGGGAACGGATGCAACGTCGGGCCAAGCTTCTCGATGTCGTCAATGCCGGAATGCCGGAGATCGATCGGGCCGTGAAAGATTATAAGCTAAACGAGTATTACGATCAGGCTCTTTCATTAATTGCCTCT
>DATMFC010000323.1:0-2922 GCA_035556335.1 Planctomicrobium sp.
AATTTGAAAGACGGACTGTCATAATGTGTCAACTCGCTGATGAAACCGTAGTCTAATGGAACAGTAGATTAAACGACTTGCGCCGTGTGACGGCTTAGAATTCCGGTTGTTCGAGCAATTCCGCAGCTCGTTGGCCGCTCCCGTTGCGATTTTTCAACCCGAAATTTTGACTGTCACAATGCACTTGTCTCGGAGAACACGTTGAAACGATTCATTCACCGAGAGTCAGGGGTGGGACGATTCCACATCGGCTCGATGCTGGTCTTCGTGACAGCAGCAATCCTGTCGGTAACATTATTATCAATGTCACCAGCAAAGGGAGAGGATTCTCCACTCAAACGCTTTGAATTTGTGCAAATTCGAATGGGTGTGCCTGTCCGAATGACAGTGTACGCCTCGGAGTCGTCTCTCGCAATTCAAGCCACAGATGCCGCTTACGCGCGAATTAAAGATCTGGACCGCTCTCTGAGCGATTACAATCCTGAGAGCGAACTGAATCACCTTTGCCAGCATCCTCACGGCGAGCCGGTGGCCGTCAGTGATGACCTCTGGAAAATGCTGGAATTGTCTCAATTCTATTCCTGCAAATCAGATGGAGCGTTTGATGCCACTATTGGCCCGGTGATCAAACTCTGGCGTGTTGCTCGACGAAAGAAAGCACTTCCCGATCCGGAACGCCTGAAAAACGCGATGAATTCGGTGGGATATCAGTTCGTCAAACTCGACCCAAGCCGCAAAACCGCCACTCTCCTCAAGCCAGGAATGCAACTCGATTTCGGTGGCATCGCGAAGGGTTATGCCGCTGACGAGGCTTTTAAGGTACTTCTGGAACATGGCCTTTCCACCTCTCTCGTGGCCGTTGCCGGAGAGATTCGTGCAGGAGATCCTCCGCCGGGTCGATCGGGATGGAAGGTCGAAATCGAAGACCGCGGACGCAATCCTCCCCCGGACCACCGTCCACTTGTCCTGATCTTGCGTCAACAGGCCGTTTCAACGTCAGGGGACACTTACCAGTTTCTTGAGCTGGATGGAGTGCGCTATTCTCATATTGTCGACCCGAAAATCGGGATTGGTTTGACCACTCCCGGGAGCGTCACCATCATCTCCACAAACTGTACGCAGACCGATGCACTCGCTACCGTGGTGAGCGTTCTGGGGCCGGAAAAAGGGTTTGAAGTTCTCAAACAGTTCCCGGAGACTGTCGGACTCTTTGTGCAGCTCAACCCGCAGGGAACTCCTGTGGTGACGCCATCACCCGGTTGGGCCGAGTTCGTGCAGTCGCTGCCAGACGAATGATCATCCTGAGAAATTCTTTCTCACTGGACCTGTTTCAATTGCCCGGCAAACGGACACTTCGTGCATGAATGACAATCTCGATGAGATGAATGGCTCTGATTCCGGCCGCTTCTGGAGACGGTTCAACCTCGGTCTTGCGCTGGTGTTATTCCTGATCGTCCTGCTGTTGCCGACTCCGGAGGGACTCACCCCGGAAGCCCAGCGTCTCCTGGCCATCACAGTTCTCATGGGGACCTGCTGGATTACGGAAGCAATGCCGATTGCCGCGACCAGTCTGCTTCCGCTGGGGCTTTATCCGCTGCTCAACATTCTTCCCGTCGGACAGGTCAGTCGGGCATATGGTGACCCGACGATCTTTCTGTTTCTCGGGGGCTTTCTGCTGGCACTCGGAATTGAACGCTGGAATCTCCATCGTCGTATCGCATTGCATGTTTTAAGCCGTGTCGGAACGAGTCCTCGACGGATCATCTTCGGGTTCATGCTGGCGACCGCCATGCTGTCGATGTGGATCAGCAATACAGCCACTGTGCTGATGATGCTCCCGATCGGGCTGGCACTTCTCACTACTTTACGGGATTCACTTGAAAAGACGTCACCGAACGAAGTCGACAAAGCGATGCGGAACCTTTCCATACCCCTGTTGCTCAGTATCGCATATACCGCGAACGCAACCGGAGTTTCCACGTATGTCGGAACGCCGACAAACATGGTCTTTCGAGGATTTTGGGGACAACAGTTTGTTCCGCAAGGATACCCCGACGTCACGTTCGCAGAATGGATGATCGTCTTCACTCCCATGAGCTTCGTCATGATGGCGATCTGCGGAGTGGTGATGACATGGAATCTGAAGCCGCTTCCCAATGCCGACAAGCTCACTCGAGATTTCTTCAGAACCCAGTTGCAGGAACTGGGGAAGATGACCACTGCGGAAAAACGTGTTGGAATTCTGTTCGCGATCACCGCGATGCTATGGGTGTTTCGGGAATCGTTTGTGATTGATGGTCGAACACTGGTTGTGGGCTGGCCGATCATGCTGGTGAATGTCGGAGGCTGGCTGGGATTAGACTGGTCTCATCTTCCGAAGAATATCGGAGACTCGACGATTGCGGTGTTCATGGCGTCGCTGTTGTTTGTGCTCCCTGGGAACGGACCGGCACTCACCCGACCACGACTTCTCAGCTGGCAGGAAGCCGAACGGGGGATCCCGTGGGGAATGCTGCTGCTGTTCGGCGGAGGGTTTGCCATGGCGGACGCCTTCTGGACGACCGAACTGTCGACATGGCTCGGCGGAAACTTTGCCGGCTGGATCGAAGGCCATTCCCAACTGGCCGTCACCTTTATGGTCTGTACTCTGGTGACGACTCTTACGGAATTCACCAGCAACACCGCGACGGCCAACATGCTGATGCCGGTTCTTTCGGCGGTCGCACTCCAGTTGCAGATGGATCCGCGACTCCTGCTGATTCCGGCTACGGTCTCCGCGAGCTACGGCTTCATGATGCCGGTCGGAACCCCGCCGAACGCACTGGTCATCGCGACAGGTAAGGTTCCCGTTCGTTCGATGCTGGCGTACGGACTTCTGTTAAACATCCTCGGCATCATTTGCGTCGCCCTGTTCACCTGGTT
>DATMFC010000324.1:0-14362 GCA_035556335.1 Planctomicrobium sp.
GTCCACCGGTGCGGGCTTTGTCGACCCGATAAAATCGTTCAAAGATACGACCGAGATGCTCTGCGGCGATTCCGATGCCGTTGTCTTCGACGCTGATTTCGATTTGCTCCTCCGTTTGTCTGGCGCGAATTCGTACAGTCCCCTTCTCCGGAGTATACAGAATGGCGTTTCCGACCAGGTTTTCGAATGCGGTCTGTAACCCGTCAGTATCGGCAATCACTTCGCAATCACTGGTCAACTGGTTCAGCACCAGTTCAATCTGCTTGGATGCCGCCAGCGTTTTTCTGGATTCAACGGCCGCAGCCAGAACGCTCTGAATTGAAACCGGAGTCAGTTCAAACGCATCCGAATGGGACTCGATTCGGGCAAGTCGCAGCATGTCCTGAATCAGTTCCTGCAGCCGTTCTGTCTGACCCAGGATTCTGGAGAGAAACAATCGGACATTTTCATCATTCTCCCCAATGTCGTCCATCAGGGTATCTGCATAGAGTTGAATCGACGTCAACGGGGTTTTGAGTTCGTGTGACACATTGGAAACGAACTCGCGCCGCATTTGTTCGAGCCGTCGAACTTCTGTCACGTCATGCAGGACGAGGAGGACACCGGGGCTGGCATGCAACCGAAGACGTGACGCGGAAACATCGACGCAGCTTTTGCTCCGTGACAGCTCAAGCTCTCGGCGAAGAGGCTGATCTGAGGCGAAAGCCGAGTCGACAATTGACATCAGCGCTGGTGTTCGAACCACTTCCCAGACCGGTCGCCCAACGAAATTTCGAGTCGAGCAATCAAGCATCTTGCGTGCTGTCTCATTGAAATACAGCACCTGTCTCTGGGAATCGAGTACCAGTACCCCTTCGGCCATCGTTCCCAGAATGGACTTGAAGAGCGCCTTATTCTGTTCGAGTTCCTGAATTGTTTGCAACTGCAGGGAAACCTGAGTTGCGGCCTGTTCCACGAGTTCGTTGATCTCTTGTGCCAGTTTTCCAAACGCATCGTCGGATCGCAGGCTTTTCAGAAGTCGTCCCCGTTCCCCTGTTGTCAGGTTTCTCCGCAGATCTTCAAAGACATGCTGAAAGTCCTGACAGTTCTCGTGGACGTTGCGGCAGAGCCAGTTTTTCAGCATCCACGCCGTGCCGATTTGCAGGATCAGTGCCGTCAGAGTTCCTCCCCACCACCACAGTAAGAGTGGTGATGTGAGAAAGCAGACCAGCAACAGGACTCCCAGAGCGATCGCCACTCGTCGGGGAAACGTCAACGGCGGCATGAGGTGTTCCTGTTTGAGCGATCAAGCCGACGAGATGTCAGTGCCGGTGCGTATGGATCCGTTCCTGTCACAAAACCCCTTTGGAGGAAGGGACCCCGGTTTGTCGGGGATCAACAGCAATCGCCTGACACAATGCCCGGGCCGTTGCTTTGAAGATGGCTTCTGAAATGTGATGACTGTTATGGCCGTGGTGCAGGACGACATGCAGGTTCATCAGGGCATTCGCGGCCACCGCCTGCCAGAAGACTTCGACCAGTTGAGTGTCAAATTCTCCAATTTTCTCGGTCGGGAATTTGAAGTTGTCAACGAACCAGTAGCGACCGCTCAGGTCGAGTGCGGATGTGACGAGAGTGTCTTCCATCGGCAGCGTCATCGAGCCATATCGCACGATTCCTGCTTTGTCCCCAATCGCCTGACGAATCGCCTGACCGAGAACAATTCCGGTGTCTTCCACGGTGTGGTGATGGTCGACTTCCAGGTCTCCTTCGGCCCGGATCTGCAAGTCGATCAAGCCATGTCGGGCGAACAGGGTCAACATATGATCGAAGAATCCGACACCGGTGTTGATGTCCGGTTGTCCGGTTCCGTCCAGATTCAGGGTGAGCGAAATTTTCGTCTCGCCGGTGGTCCGGTCGATTGTTGCTGTTCGGGGAGTGGCCATAATCGTCTTCGTTTCAGATGATACAGATGGGGAGAGTATCCCAATGAGATGAAGTTTTAATTAAACCAGAGACCGGAGTGCGGTCAGCAGTGTATCAATTTGGGCGTCCGTTCCGATTGTGATGCGCAGGCCATCCAGCAGGCCTTCGGGATTTTGTTCGCTGGAATCGACTGCGCCGGGAAACGTCATGTATCGGACCAGGATTTTTCTGGACTTCAATGACTCGTACAGGTCTTTGTGGTTCTTCTGGGGATGAGTACACCAGACAAAATTGGCCTGACTGGGAACAATGTCAAAGCCGAGTTCAACGAGTTGGGTTTGCAATCGGGATCGGGTGGCAACGATCTTTCGTCGATTCTCCAGCATCCATGCCTGATCACGAATCGCCGCTTCGGCCGCCGCGAGTGACAGGGCATCGCAGTTGTAGCTGTCTTTGACTTTTCGCATTCCGGCGATGTTGTCCGGATGGGCGACGGCGAACCCGAACCGCAGTCCGGCCAGGCTGTAGGACTTGCTGAACGTTCGGGTCACAATGATCTTTGATCCCAATTCACTTCGCAGCAGTTCCAGTTTGTGAGGCTCGTCGGCGAAGTCTCCATACGCTTCATCCAGTACCAGCACACCGTTCGGGGGAACGATGGAGAGAATCGTGTCGTTGTCCCAGCGATTCCCGGAAGGAGAGTTTGGATTCGGGACGAAAAGCAGTTTAGACTGCTCGATCAATGCCCGATTCAATTTCCGGTTCCACGACCAGTCGGCATTCAGTCGGAGTCGGGCGTGCCGGGTTCCCTGAATTTCGGCGAGCGTTTCGTAAAGGATATAACTCGGATAGGGGTATGAGATCAGATCATTCTTGTCCGCGAACGTTCTGACCAGAATGGTGAGATTTTCATCACTTCCGTTGGCAGGGAAGATCCAGTCCGGATCGACTCCGAGCACGTCTCCGGCGGCCCGACAGAAGGCCCGTCCCAACGGATCGGGGTAAACATGAAGACGGTCGCGGGCCACCCGGGTGACGGCCTCGACAACAGATGGAGAAGGGAGATACGGGTTTTCGTTGGTGTTCAGCTTGACCCAGTCGGTCTCTTGAGGCTGTTCTCCGGGAACGTAGCCATGCAGTTTTTGAACATCGGGTCGAAACAGGGACATTGCAGAAACTTTTTAGAGGATGGATAGCGGAACTCTGAACGGTCGCGACCAGATCAGGACAAGATCTCAGGTCATTCTGTTCGGTCAATCGAAGATTTCGTCATGATTCTCTCAGAATTCTGGCAGGTTCCTCCATCGGAAACCAGTGACCGGATTGTGCGTTTCAAATTGATAGCCGGGTACCGAGTTTACCGGTCAGGCAGACCGTATCGGCAAATCGGATTGGAGTCGGCCAAGGGGGATGCGACGACGATATTCGAAAAGACGCTGTTCCTCTTTGTTACCTGAGATTCTCTACATTCACGATGTCACGATTGAAGCGAAACCCTGGAATTCTCTCCGATGTGGTCTCGGCGACATTGGAAAGCCTGGTTGTCGCCCAGTCTTCGCAATCGCTGCATCCTCATTTAAGACGGCAGGTTCTGACCGCCGCTTGTGATTTACTGGACAACGCATTGAAGAATCAACATGTTCCGGTTTATCCTTCCTCTTGTGGTGGAGTGGATCGGAAACCGTTGTTGACGAAGAGAGAGTCTTTCTGTGAATCGCGAGGACCCCAATAGTCTGATCGGCTCAATTCTGATGGGGTTAGGGGTATTGGGTTTTGTGCTGCTTGTCGTCTCGGGGATGGACGCCCTTCCGTTTCGCTGGCAGCGGACCATTCAAGGCAATGCTCCGATGTGGTGCCTGGGCTCAGCAGCACTGGTCTTCTTTGGTATCCGTCAGCTTTGGAGAGCGAAAGAAGACGAATTCCCTCGCTGGACCCCCTCTTTACCGGGGCGCCGTTTTCAATCAGTTGTGGTTTATACCCGGTCTGACTGTCCATTATGTGAAGAGGCGTTGGAAACACTGACCCGCTACCACCGCTGGATCCCCTCTCCGGTCGAAGTACAGATCGATGACGATCCGGATCTGGAAGAACGTTATGGTCAGTCCGTGCCTGTCGTCGAGATTGACGGCAAATTGCGATTTCGGGGAGACGTGAACGAAACGCTTTTGAGGAGACTCATCGAAGGAACCCCACCCCATCCCCTGCTTCGTCAACGTTGAGGTACAGCAGGGCTTTCGCTTTATTGAAAATGGCTCGGGAGCTTCGCCCTCCCGGAAATTGCCCATCTTCAAACAAGCAAAAGCCCTGGAGGTACGGGTCTTGAGATTCCGGTCCGGTCACCGAATCGATACTATGGGACCGCAGTCAACGCTGTCTTAGAGGCAACGTGCTTTCTATTTCTTTGCGTCCTTCGCGTCTTCGCGGTGAGAAATTTTTTACCGCAAAGACGCAAAGGTTGATCTTGTGTTTGAGCAATTGGTTAAAGCAATGATTTCCCCCGTTGTGAATGATGTCTCCCGTATTCTTGAGAAAGCGGTTGCCGGAGAGCGGCTGTCGTCGGAAGAGGGGGTGGCGCTGCTGCAATCGCACGATTTGACGGCTCTCGGTCAGGCGGCCGATGCGGTGACGCGACGCCTGCATCCGGAACCGATCCGCACCTACAACATCGACCGGAATATCAACTATTCGAATGTCTGTGCGGCGGTCTGCGATTTTTGTGCGTTCTACCGGCCTGTCGGACATGCCGAAGCCTATGTCCTCACTGAAGAGGCCCTGTATCAGAAGATTCAGGAAACCGTGGACCTGGGAGGGGATCAGATTCTCCTGCAGGGAGGGCTGCATCCCCAACTGCCGCTGGAATGGTATGAAGATCTGCTGCGGGGAATGCGGAAGAATTTCCCGATGGTGAACGTCCACGGCTTCAGTCCACCGGAGTTATGGCATTTTCACAAAGTGAGCAAATTGCCACTGAAAACGGTTCTGGAACGGCTCAAAGAGGCCGGCCTCGGGAGCTTGCCGGGGGGGGGAGGAGAAATTCTCGTCGACCGCGTTCGCAAACAGATCACACGGGGCAAGGTTCTGACAGACGGCTGGCTCGAAGTGAATCGGGTCTGGCATGAAATCGGCGGAAAAAGCACCTGCACGATGATGTTCGGGCATGTCGAAACACTCGAAGAACGAATTGAACATCTCGATCGTCTACGAACGCAGCAGGACGAATCAGGCGGATTTACCGCATTCATCTGTTGGACACATCAGCCACCGCATGAGGCACCGTGGTTCGGTCGTGATGCCGAACAGGGGCGAAAAGGGGGCGTCGACATGTCGCAACTTCCTCCGGCGGGAGCCTTTGAATACCTGAAAACCCAGGCAGTCGCACGGTTGTATCTCGACAACATCCCGAACATTCAGTCTTCGTGGGTGACTCAGGGAGAAAAAATCGGACAACTCGCTCTCTTCTTCGGGGCCAATGACATGGGGAGCCTGATGATTGAAGAGAACGTCGTCTCCAAAGCCGGAACCATCTTTCATCTGACACTGGAATCGATTCGACGCTGTATCTCGGATGCCGGGTACACTCCCCGACAGCGGAACGTTTACTACGAATTGCTGGAAGAGAATTCACTTCCACAAACAGCAACGGAATCAAAGCCGGCCTCATTGACGATTCTGCCGTCGTCGTGATGAAGAAAAGAAATCACGCCGGGCCACCCGGCGTCTCCGCGCCTCTGCGATCAATCCCCTCTGAGTGATCGCGAGTTCCTTCATTGAATGATCTTGCACGTTTGCGCGGCGAGACCATACAGTCGTCGCCAATTGCATTACAATGAAAGTCCTGTCTCAACGAAGAGTTCCGAACGGTCTCGGTTGTCCTCTTTCCAGTTGATCAGGCGAAACGATTCTGAAAACAACCAGAGATGAGTATCAAAGACGCCTACACAAACGGCTTCGGGATTTCGTTTGAAATCTTCCCTCCCAGGTCGGATCAGGGGGATGCTGCCCTTGTCGAACATCTGGAAAAGCTGCTCATTCGCGCTCCGGCATTTGTGTCGTGTACTTACGGCGCCGGAGGAAGCACGCAAAGCCGGACGATTGAACTATGCCGGATGATTCAGGAACGCTGGGATGTTCCGGCAACCGCTCACTTCACCTGTGTCGGTGCGACACGGCTTGAATTGGTCGAATGGTTGAAATCGGCCGAGGGGGCGGGCATTCGAAATATCATGGCATTGCGAGGGGACGCGCCTGTCGGGCAAACGGAGTTCAAAGCGGTCGAAGGGGGAATTCAGTATGCAAATTATCTGGTCGAACTGATTCGAGATCAGTTCGCCGATTTTGGAATCGGTGTCGCTGGTTATCCGGAAAAACACCCGGAAGCCCCGAGTCTGGATGTGGATATTGAGAACCTGAAACGAAAAGTGGATGCCGGAGCCGACGCGGTGTTCACTCAATTGTTCTACATCAATGATCACTTTTTCCGGTTCCGTGATCGGGCGGAAAAAGCAGGCGTCACAATTCCTATCATTCCCGGGATTATGCCGATCACTGAGTTTGCCCGGGTGAAGAAAATCGTCAGCCTGTCCGGAACGGCAATCCCGGCAGAATTGCTCTCTTCTCTGGAAGAAATTCAGGAGGACAAGCAGGCTCAGTTTGATATCGGGATAAACTACACGATTCAACAGTGCCGGAATCTGGTGGAAGAAGGAATCCCCGGGATTCACTTTTACGTCATGAACCGGTCCGAAGCGACGTTGCAGATTCTGGATGCGTTGTAAGCATGACAGAGTTTTTGCTGTGTTGAAAATCGCCCTCCCGGAATCGATCTGTTTTGAAACAGGCAAAACCCTGGTTTCCAGAATTCAATGCTGCGATGATGCCGATCAGGCATTATGATGGGGTGAACTCAAGGATGCTCTCAGTGGAACAACGTACTCTTCCCCGAAATCCGACTCGACCGGTCCGCATCGGCAGTGTGACGATTGGTGGTTCGCACCCGATCGCCGTACAAAGCATGACGGCGACTCATACTCAGAATATCGATGCCACGGTCGAGCAGATTCAAAGTCTGATCGATGCGGGAGCTGACATCATTCGGGTTGCCATCGACAGCAAAAAAGATGCGGAAGCACTCGCCGAGATTTCAAAACAGGTCAACGCGAATCTCTCCGTCGACCTGCAGGAGAACTATCGGCTGGCGGAAGTGATTGCTCCGCATGTCTCCAAAATCCGTTACAACCCCGGACATCTGTATCATCACGAACGCTCAAAGCCCTGGCAGGAAAAGGTGGAATACCTCGCCAAAGTCGCCATCGAGCACGACTGTGCCATGCGAATTGGAGTGAACTGCGGTTCTGTTGATCCGGAGAAGAAAGAGAAATACGCACACGACGACTCCATCTCTCCAATGCTCGAAAGTGCCCTCGAACATTGTGACCTTCTCGATTCCCTCAACTACACCCGATATTGTGTCTCTCTGAAAGACTCCGATCCTCGGAAGGTGATTGAAGTCAATCAGCGATTTGCTCTGGCCCGACCGGATGTTCCGCTGCATCTTGGAGTTACCGAAGCGGGGATGCCTCCTGACGGGATCATCAAAACCCGGGTGGCGTTTGAGCAACTCATCAGTAAAGGAATCGGCGACACAATCCGGGTCTCCCTGACAGTGCCGAATTCCCGCAAGTTTGAAGAGATTGATGCGGGACGCAAGATTCTCTCGGATATTGCGGCCGGTCGGGTGCGGTCCGTCGTCGACTTCGGGACCAACACGCTGAACATCATCAGTTGTCCCAGTTGTTCGCGAGTAGAGAACGAGGCCTTCATCGAATTGGCTCAACAGGTCAAGGAAATGACCGCGTATGCCCAGAAATATGCCATCACCATTGCGGTGATGGGGTGCCGGGTGAACGGTCCGGGAGAAACTGACGACGCCGATCTCGGGCTCTGGTGTGGACCGACGCATGTCAATCTGAAGCGGGGACCGGAAGCCATCGGAGCCTTCAAGTACGACGAAATCCTTCCCAAGCTTCGCGGGGAACTGGACCAGATCATTCGGAACAAGCAGACCGCTTCGGCGTGACAAATATGCAGCGGGCGCGTCTCAAAAGTAGGGGAAGTTGAAAAAATTCTAAATCCAAAATGAGGGAGCAAAAAAGATGGGATGGGATTTTTGCCGTTTTGAATTTGTTTGGTTCTTAGAATTTCGGATTTAGAATTTTCCTCTCTTACCTAAGGCGTGTCTCCATGTACACCGGTGGGGTTGTGTCGGAATTGCCGGATGGCATCGTTCCGGGTAGCATACTTCATTCGCTGACACCGTTTTTTCACCAGATGATCACCATCAGGGCACGGAGTCGGAATTGAACATCTCAATTTGATGATCAGGATGACCCCTTCTAAAATCCGTCGAGCAACTGGCTTCGGCCTGCCCGTGATGTTGGGTGTGCTGTTTCTGTTCTCTTCCCGCACCTTTGCGGAAACGACTGTTCAGGCTCCGGTCGGAACAGATCTCATTTCGGCCTCCAAATCCTTTCCCGGGGAAACCTGGCGGTATGTTTCCGGGAAGAAAGATTCCCCGATCAATGGCACATGGAGTGTTCGCACCGATCCGGAATCCAACAAATCATTACTGGTCTGTACAGGAGAACCGACCGGTTACCTGCTGACGAAGCAGACATACGAGGAGTTCGAACTGGAACTGGAATGGCGGTATCCTACGGATATCAACGGAAACAGTGGCATTCTGCTGTTCATTAATGGGGAAGATCACATCTGGCCCACGTCGGTTCAGGTGCAGCTTTATCAGCCTGAAGCGGGGCAGACATTTCCTCACGGAGCCGCACAGACCGAGAACGTCATCCAGAAAGTTCCGGCATTATCAAAACCGGTGAATCACTGGAACCGGTGTCATGTTTTGTGCCGGAATGGAACTCTTGTGGTAACGGTGAACGGGCAGAAAGTCGGGGAAGTGACCGGGTGTCGACCGAAATCCGGAGCCATCGGACTACAGAGCGAAGGGGCTGTTGTTCATTTCCGGAACTTCATCGTTCGTGAACTCCCATCCCTGACGACAGCCGTTACTTCCGGGGCGAAAGATGACCGACCTGGTTCGCTTGATCCATTAGAGTCAGGTGTACTCCCAACGGATTCGCTCCGATTTGTGGTTCCGTCCCGCTTCCATCCCTGACGGGGCGTGGTAACTCACTGGAGTTTTTTCACTTGGATGGCTGGGAAACGGTTTCCCTGTTCCGTTCCTGCACCGGGAGTTCCTGTGTCGGAAACTGTCGACGGTACAGCAGGTATTCCCACCAGCGGGGGGTACGCAAATTCAAATCGTCTGAATTGATGACACGAGTTTTGCCGCGCCGGGTACGGATCAACAGTTGGCCATTGTCCAATATTTTGTCGACCACCCAGAATTTGTCGACCTGATACTTGTAGTCATCACCATTGGGGGACGGAGAAACGGCCTTGGCACGAGGTCCGGGACAGTCGCTGTGCTTGGTGATTCGATAAATGACCGGATCGCCCGGTGTGAAAGTGCAGGCCATCTTCATGCCAACTCCTTCTTTTCCCTTTTTCGCTTGTGTCCGATGTCGCCTTTGTTGGATTCCCCCCCAAGCCATTGGAAGGGAATGAATCGACAGAATCTTTCAACCTGAGACCAGCAAACCTGTCTCAACAGGATGGTCATCTCACTACAAAAGTGGACAAATAGTTGTACCCCGTCGAGACACCCGTCACAAGATCAAGATCAGATAACAGGGATTCGCCTCGGGATGCTCCCCTCAGGTGACGCTCAAAAAAACGTCAAAACAATGTGATTGCACTACTATTTTAGAGGACTTCGAAGGGCACACAGCCAGAAACCTGTGTTTTTTGAAAAGTTTGGCATTTCAAAGAAGGTTCATTGATCTCCTCTTCTACACTCTGTCAGAATCAACAGAGAGGGCAGATCAGTCTGCATCGAGGAGATGACTGAAACAGGAGGAGGACCAGAAATGACGGCTTCAAACGTGGAAACGCTCAAGGCAAAACATTGTGTCCCCTGTGAGGGAGGAGTTCCACCAGTCGAGCAGGCACAGGCTGAAAATCTTGTACGGCAACTCGACGGCTGGGAACTGACTTCCGACGGCAAGACAATTCGTCGGAAATGGACCGTTAAACATTTTGTCGCCGGGATGGACTTCCTGAACGCCGTGGCCAAACTGGCGGAAGAGGAGCAGCATCACCCGGACGTGCATCTGACCGGGTATCGCCATGTCACGATTGAACTGACGACACATGCCATCGGCGGGTTGTCCGAGAATGATTTCATCGTCGCGGCGAAAATCAATGATCTTCCCGTGAAGACAAAATCCTGACGGTAAGGTGCGTTGCAACGCACCGGTGTGGGCAACTTCAACAAGGTCAATGGTGCTCGCGACGCACTCCACGGAATGATGAACATTCTGGTCAGCGAATTTGTTTGCGGAGGGGGCTGGCCGGATGCGGAGATGCCGGCGTCGTTGCAGGCCGAAGGTCGGGCGATGCTATTGGCCGTGGTGGAAGATTTATCACGACTTCCGCAAACCACCCTCTTCACGACATGGGACACCCGATTCGCGGATGTTCCATTCCTGCCGTTTGACAATGTCGTAATTCAATCAGTCAATTCTTTAAAAGAGGAACAGGACGCAATCGGACGCTGGATTCCGCTACTCGACGGGGCGTTGATCATTGCTCCGGAGTTTGACGGCATTCTTCAAACCCGTTGCGAACAACTGCGAACAGCGGGAGTCCGGCTTCTGAACTCGGAGGCCGAGGCGTTACGGATCACAAGCGACAAACTGGAAACGTTCCGCCTGTGCCAGTCTCTTCGCATTCCGACAATCAAAACACTGGAAGCGAGCCAATGTCACGGCGACCCGCCATGGCTTCCTTGTGTCGTGAAATTGCGAGACGGTGCCGGAGGCTTGATGATGTCGCGTCTCGTCACTCCTGGTGACTGGCAGGAATTCCAGGCACGCTCTGACCGGATGAAGTTTCTCCTGCAACCGGAAATCGTCGGACGCTCTCTTTCCGTCGCTGCAATTGTTTCTCACGGGACATTGAAACAACTCTTTCTTGCTGGCGAACAATTGTTTTCGGAAGAGGATCGTTTTGCCTATGTCGGAGGCGAGATACCGGCTTCCGGTACTCCTTGTAGAATTCCCCAGAATGCGATTCACCGTCTGGTTGAACAAGTGGTGAATGCGATCCCCGGTTTGCATGGATGGATCGGGTTCGACTTACTTCTTCCGGATACGAATTCTGATGAACCATTACTCGTGGAAGTGAACCCGCGATTAACGACCAGCTATGTTGGCTATCGGGCTCTCACCCGACATAATCTCGCAGCATGGATTGTCGACCCGGACCATGACACTTCTCCGACGTTTCAGGGGGAAGTGAAATTTCAATCCACCGGACAGATCGACACAGGGCGTGGATAACCAGTAATACTGAATGCGAAGTGGACTCACGCAGGCGCTAAGACGCAAAGAATTCGTATCGATCTATCAATTTTTAATTTTATTTATTCGTAAGATTCGATTTGTTCGTGGTTTTATTATTTATAGTATCACCCCAGGCGCACTAACACACTAAACAGTATTTCCTATGAATTTCTTTGCGTCTTAGCGCCTTTGCGTGAGTCTTTTCCCCTTTTTGGATCGAAAGTAATCAATTTTATGAACCCGATTGGATTAGATATTGGCGGGGCAAATCTGAAGGCGTCCGATCGGGTGACTGCGATTTCTCAACCGTTTCCATTATGGAAAGAACCACAACGACTCGCGGAGGAGCTGGCATCATTACTGAAAAACTATCCTGCCGATGCTCCATTGGCTGTCACCATGACCGGGGAACTGGCCGACTGTTTTGAGACGAAATCGGAAGGGGTTCACCAGATCCTCAACGCCGTTGAAGTGGCAGGACAGGGACGGCCGATTTCTGTCTGGCAAACGGGGGGTGAGTTTGTTTCTGTCGACGACGCTCACTATCTCCCGGAACTCGTCGCGGCGGCAAACTGGCATGCACTCGCCACCTGGGCAGGACGAATGCGTCCGCTGGGTGAGTCGTTGCTGATCGATATCGGTTCTACGACCACCGACATCATCCCGATTCATGATGGTCTGCCGGAAACCATCGGACTGACGGATCGAACCCGTCTTGAAAATGGCGAGCTACTTTATCTGGGCGTTCAGCGGACTCCTCTTGCCTGTCTTGTGGGGGAGATTGAATTTCAAGGAGCAATCATCGGATTAGCCAGAGAACTGTTCGCGACGACGCTCGACGTGCATCTCATTCTCGGGGAATTGCGGGAAGATGCAACGTGCCACGATACCGCCAACGGTCGCCCGACGACGATCGACGCCGCACGAACCCGTTTGTCGCGGATGCTCTGTACCGATCGGGAAGAACTGTCCGACGATGACCTTCTCGAACTGGCCCAGGTTTTCCGACAGAAAGAACTGGAACTGGTTCGTCGATCACTTTTGAAAGCGTGGAGATCGGATTCTCCTCCGCGATCGGTTCTCGTTTCGGGAGCCGGTGAATTTCTCGCCCGGGAAGCACTGAACTCCATGGAATGGAACGAATCCGGTGAGCAGCCCGGGATGGAAATCCTGTCGTTAACTCAGTTGCTGGGAGAGAATCGTTCGAAAGCAGCTTGTGCGGATGCTCTCTCGCAACTGGCGTCTGAACTGTGAGAGGTTCCCTCTACCTGGATTGTGGGAGAAAGAAGGGGCTCACGTTAATGCGAGGGGACCGGGCGGGATGACGAAAAATTCTTCTTCATCCCCATTCTGGAGATGTGGTGACAATCGATCCCATTCAAGGTCTCCGTCCAGTTTTGGGATCATTTGTCCAGAGAATTCAAAGGTCCGCAGCTTTCTGGAATGAGGCCATTGTTCGAGCAGGATTTCGGATGCCATCGTCATGTTTGATTCGATTCCTGACTGAAGCTGACGGTGATGGTATTCGTCGAGCGCATCCTGAACGGTCGGTCCGCCGATATAGATGGTTTCTGTTTCCGTCTGGATGAGATAGCCGACAATGGCCTCGGCATTCCGGACACGCCGCGCTTTTGTCACGGAAGGAATCCGGATTTTGTGGTACTCACCGGACTCGGCATCTTTGTTAAGAAGTTCGGCTTGCTTCAGTTGATGTTGATCGGCTCGTTCGTGGATCCAGGTCAGCATCATCAGGCTGAACGCCAGAATCGCCCCCACTCCGATGACAGACGTTCGTAACGGATGGAACTGGACGAACGCAAAATCCCAGACCCCAAGTCCAAGGATCGCGAGTGAGAACATCACCCAGGTGCGGCGCAAGAATCCCCGGGCGTCATTACGGCGCTCGATCTGTCCAGCCAGACGTTTCAATTCTGAACGTTCCGCCTGCCGACATTTAACGGGGGTGATCTCCATCGCACTCTTGTGATAAGGAAGTCAGGAGGGACTCACGCAAAGGCGCTAAGGCGCAAAGAGTTTTAGTATAATACTTTTTGGGTATTTGCGAATTTTGTAAATGTGAATAGATAAATAATAAATTCAGAAACCACGAATATAACGAATCTCACAAATGTGTTCTGGTGTCTCTTTTATGTATAAGCGATGAATTCAGATCGAGGCTTAATGAAATTTTCCTCGTTCCCAAGCTCCGGCTTGGGAACGCACTCGCCCAGAAGATCCGCTTCGAGATTCGTATTGAAGACAACCTGACTCACAACTCTCTCCTCTTTCAGAGAGAAGAAAAGCAAACATTGAGTGGCCAAGCTGGAGCTTGGCGTCGAGTGTGTTCCCAAGCCAGAGCTTGGGAACAAGGGAAATCCACTTCACTTGGCGAATGTGTTACTGAATTTCGAATTTGTTTTGATTTTCGTGCTTCGAATTTTGAATTTCCAGCAACGCTCCCATTGATCAAGAGTCGAAAGGGGCATCTATGACCGGGACCAGCGGACTCCTTCTTTGCCGTCTTCGACGGTGACTTTCAGTTCGGTCAACTTGTCTCGGATTTTATCGGCAACCGCCCAGTTTTTGGTCGCTCGGGCTTCTTTGCGGATTTCCAGAATCAAATCCATCAGTCCGTTGACGAAGGCATCGTCCGCGCCGCTGTTTTTCTGTTGTGGAATACGGAAGACTCCCAGTGTGTTGGAGAGTTCCTTGATGAGAGCGAGCAGCGTTGTCAGTTGAGCTTTCTGTTCGTCGCTGGCTTTTTCTTCCAGTTTGTTCTGAGTGATGAAAGCATTGATCGTCCGACGGAGTTCAAACAGCATGCCGATGGCGCCGCCGGTGTTGAAGTCGTCATCCATCGATTCGTGGAAACGGTCGCGCAGGTCGGCGACGGACGATTTCAGATCGGCAGGGAGAGAATCCAGGGGGACCGATTCCGATCGAACGGTGGCTGCCGGAAGATCATAGAAGCTCGTGCTGAGGAT
>DATMFC010000325.1:0-5996 GCA_035556335.1 Planctomicrobium sp.
GTTGGGTGGCCGGGGCTGGACTGAGCGAAGCGAGGGAAGCCCCGGGGTTTCGCGAGTACGCTCCAACCCCGGCCACCCCAAATATTAAGCTTTGACAAGGCAGTAGGGTGCGTCATGCCGATTACGGGACGACGTCATCCAGTCGGGAGATTCCGACGATCTGTGACTTCTGCACATAGACGGTGCTGCGATTGATGTTGATGCCGTGACGGACGGCTTCAATGATGTACTGGTCTCGCGTTGTGCTGGAATCTCGCAGGTCATGCGCATCGGCATCTTCAAGAATGATGTACCGGGAATCTTCGCCGGCCAGCAATCCGAGATACACATAGGTTGAGACCAGATCCAATACGACCACTTGCCCGAGCAGGTCTGTCAGTCCGTCCAAATCTTTCATGAGACGACCTTTGTCTGGAGAATGAGTTCCTTTCGCCTTTGCCGGAGTCGGGCCAGCAGGGCCTCTTCGGCATCATGGCGATTCGTGTTGTCGCGATCCGTGTCTCGGCCTTCGTCATGAGCATGGAGCGCCGTGACATCGAATCGTGCACAGGCATATTCGCGATACCATTTAGCCATCTCATCGGCAGTCGTCAGTCGTCGATTTTCTTCAAGCCGCCTGGCGAAATCCAGAAGGGTTTCCGATTTCTGACGAGTCATCCCGCGCCGGGCAAGATATCGGTCCATCTGAAGTCGTTCCCGGGCCAGGGGAATGGCACGGCGTGATTCCAGAAACCGTGGAAACAATCTCCAGAAGAGGTGATACAGCAGTGAAATTGCCAGTGCGGTCCCGAGCAGTCTGGTGATATTCTGACTCACCAGTTCGCCGAATCGTGACCACAAATTCGGCGCCATCAGGAATTCCAGGAATTTTCGCCACTGAAAATTCAGGGCATCTCGTATCTCTTCGAGAAGAGGAGGCGATTTCTCGGAGGGAACTCCCGCGGCGGGAGTTGCTTCGACTGTGACCCATTGTTGACGCTCTGCGTCATAGGCCTCGACCCAGGCATGTGCATCCCGGTTGCGGACCACCCATTCGTCGACATAACGATTCTTGTCGTTGACCACATAGCCGGTGACATAACGGGCGGGGATTCCCTGAAGTCGCAGGAGGATCGTGGCGGCTGTCGCAAAGTATTCACAATGGGCCGGAATGCGGTTTGCCAGAAAGTGATCCAGACGATTCACCCGACGTGGCATTTCAATGCCCAGTTCGTATTCAAACTCGGTCTGGAAAAAATGCGCTACGGCATTGATCTTCTGTTCCGTCGTCGACATTCCCTGGCTGAGAGTTGCTGCCAGCCCGGTTGCGACTGGACTGGCATATCTGGGGAGCTGAAGATACTTCGGATCCACATGATCGATCGAGATCTGTTCTGGTGGTCCGGTTTGAATAGTGTAATCCAGACTGCCGTCGAAATCGGTCCGTTCGAGGATTCCGTTCGAATCGATTTTCAGCAGATCGGAATGGCATTCCAAAGCGATCATATCAAGAGGGGTGAAGCACCGGGAGCGGTTTTTTCGTCCGGATGGGCTGATCTGGAACGACGTGATCGCTTCCGGTTCAGGGTTTCTGAACACAAAACGGTTGATCAGAAGTTCATCCTTATCAGACTCGATCAGGCCGGAATAGGTGACCAGGGTTCCTTCTCCACCGGTCGTATGCCAGTGGTTGCGATGAAACAGGTCAAAGACTTTCCCTCGCAGATAATCTGGCCGGTCAGTGGAGGTGATGATGAACGCGATTTCATCTCCTCCGCCATGCTTCATCTCGGCGATATCCTGCAGTCCCCCTCCCCCCGAGAATCCATGTCGATATTGGAGCGGTTCCTGTGTGAACAGCAGGCTACTGATGAAACGTTCGAGCTGATTCTCGTGCCGATGAAACGCCACTGCGACCGTTCGTCCGGCAACGATTCCAGCGATTACCGTCAGAACTAACATTATCGTACGAATCCATTGTCCGCGGCGACGTCCTGTGGCGACCCATTCCCGGCTGGCCGCAGCAAAGACGATCCAGCAGGTCAGGAACAGCGCCGTGATCTGCAGCATGGATTCACGACTGCTGGCCGCAACACGCACGTCTCCGGCCAGGACCATTCCCAATCCGGAAAGGCCAAGAAACCAGATCGGAAGTCGACGTTGATACTGCTTGAGGAACAGCACCATGATCTGAATCGCGAGACAGCACGAAGCCATCTGGAATGCGATCTCTGTTCCAATGAATCCCATGGATGAGAAGTCGCTTTCGCTGTTTCTCCCCTGGATCACAAAAAACGCGGCAACCGGAAGAAAGCTGATCGGGATCGGCAGCCAGAGCAACAATCCAAACTGAGGAGCAAACCAGCCTGCCAGTGTCATTGCCCCGACAGGAAGGGAAACGGGCTCCATCAGCAGTTTTAACGCCAGGTTCTGAGCGAGAATCATCCCGACAGCGGCGGTTCTTTGCATCGTCGGCAGGCGTCCGATGCCAATCCAGTCTTGTTTTCTCCCTGGGGCAGCAGGCTTGTTTACAGCAGGCATGTGTCCCCCTCGAGGATCCCTTTGGGAGAGAGGACGACGTGGTAATCGTCTTGTGGGAATGGCCGCGTCGCAGGGCGTTCCCGAATCAGAAAGTTACGATATCCACAGCCACTTTGAACAATCTGGTTGACCAGTTCTTCACGGGATTCATCCCAGTCAAGAAACAGACAGATCACCACGGACGTGGATTCCAGTGATTCACGAATCGCAGGGCTGAGCTGGTCGAACGGATTATTGAACGTGGGCTCGACACTGGCCAGAATTTCCAGAATGGAATCGACATAGGTGGAACTGAGACTGTTGGCTTCAAAGAAGAAGAGGTCAGGGCCAGCGGCGAACAGTTCCAGCGTCATTCCCTGATGATCCAGCGCATCGGCCATGGCGGCCGTCAGACTGATGGCCGCTTCCAGTTCCTGGCGGGCCTGTTTTGTCGGCCACTTCCAGAATTGGTCGACCTGAGTGTCCAGTACGATGGCCACTCTCGAACAGTATTCTTCCTGATACTCGCGCACGACAGGTTTGCCGACTCGAGCCCAGGCGCGAAAATCGAGTCGCTTCGTCGGTTCCCCCGGGATGTATTCCCGGTTTCCACTGTACTCCGCCGCGCTGCCGGAGCGGGATTCCGACAACACTCCTCCATGCTGAAAACGATGCGATACCGGCAGGTGAAGTTGTTCCAGACGATGGTAAGCCGGAACAACAAGTAATTTGCTGAACGGAACCGGCACATTCCCGATCCGCATGAAGTTCAGCGGAAATGTACTGTGAACCCAGATTCCCGGGATCGCGTATTGGCCGCGACGGATCGTTTCCAGCTTGACGGGAAGTGTCGCGTGGTCTCCCCGGACAAGCACAGGGACCATGTCTCGGGCATTGAGATGCTGAATTTCATTCGGAAGCATAAAGCAACCACACATGAGGTCACACGCCGGAAAGTACCCGAGGTTGTGAATGGTCACGGTTCCCAGAACCGTTTCTCCAGCGGCCACCCGTTCCGGAAACGCTGCCGTCAATTTCAGACGAGGACGAAAGATGTTGCCGACGAATTCGATCACGCCAAACAGCAATACAATTCCACAGAAGAGCTGATAGATCGGAATTTCGACCGTAATCAACCCGGTGGCGCTCATAAACATCAACAGAACCGCCATCCGGCCGATCGGTGTAAGCCGGTATTGAAAGAAATACCGAATCTTCTTCACCAGCCAACTCTGACGGGATTTCATGCAGGCACCGGAAACTGTTTGACAATCTCTTCGATGATTTGCTCCTTGGAAATACTTCCATAGCGAGCCTTGGGAGTCATGACCAGACGGTGAGCCAGAACGCTCACTGCCATGCGCTGGACGTCATCCGGCATAACGAAATCCCGTCCATTCAGAAACGCGCACGCCTGCACGGCACGGAAAAACATCTGCGCTCCTCGCGGACTGACCCCCAGTTTGAGGAGCGGATGCAATCGTGTGTGTGCCACCAAGTCAACAATATATTCTCCGATTGTTCGCTCCATGCGAACCTGTCGGACTTCCTCCTGCAACAAAGCGATTTCGGCCATCGTGAGAACGGATTCCACTTGCAGATCAGTCGTCAGCGCCCGGTCGTAGAGGATTTCCACTTCCATGTTGCGGTCGGGATAACCGATTTTCAACTGAATCAAAAAGCGGTCCAGCTGTGCTTCAGGCAACGGGTAGGTTCCGTGGAAGTCGACCGGGTTCTGGGTCGCCAGCACCAGAAACGGTTGCGGAAGCCGGTAACGAACCCCCTCGATGGTTGCCTGTCCTTCGCTCATCGCCTCCAGCAGTGCCGATTGAGTTCGAGGGGACGCCCGATTGATTTCATCCGCCAGCACAATACTGCTGAAAATCGGGCCTTTTTTGAAGGTGAAGGAGCCGTCGACTGGATTATAGATCGATGCCCCCAGAATGTCGGACGGCAACAGGTCGGGAGTAAACTGGACCCGGCGGAAATCGGCATCGAGTGACAACGCCAGCGCCTTGGCCAGTGTCGTTTTACCAACACCCGGGACGTCTTCCATCAGGATGGAGCCACCTGCCAGTAACCCGATAATCAGACTGTCGATCGTCTCTTCTTTTCCGCGAATGATTCGGGATAAGTTGTGCTGCAGACGACGGAGTTTGGGCTTCAGCGCAGAAATCTCGGAGCGAGCCACAGAGGGGGAATGCCCCAGTGTCGCACCCTGAGGTGGCTGAGCAGACAGCTGACCCGACCGCGACGATTGTTCCATTCGTAGCGACTTTTCAGACTCTGACCGTCCCCACTGACGTGAGACGCCCGTTTCCAGAGAAATCTATACGGGAAAGGACACACCTTCCGCCGACGACGTAGTTGACCCGAATCGAATCTTACCCGTATGCGACACGACAACCAACTCTATTTGTAATGAAATGTTTTGAAGTTTTGTGAAGCTTTTTGATTGTTTTGAGTGAAAGCCTGGGCTAAGATACTGCAGGCTGTAGCTGGTTTGGGGATTCTTGAAAAAGCAGAGGAACTGGAATGCTTTTAGACCAAAGACGTCACAGCATTCTGTTAATCGTTGAAAAAAAAGGATTTGTGTCCTTAAAAGAAGTGATTGACGAGCTTGAAATCAGTGAGTCGACAGCGCGACGCGATTTGGAATATCTTGAAAGTTTAGGGCAGATTCGACGGACTCGAGGAGGAGCAGCGTTCGTTGGAGAGGCGTTGTCGGGTTATGACGATCGTCGGAATCTGGCGATTCGGGAGAAACAGAAGATCGGCAGAACCGCGGCTGATCTTGTCGGTGCCGGTGAGACGATCATTCTGGACGGAGGGACAACCACTCTCGAGGTGGCCCGTTGTCTTTCCGGAAAGTCCTTGCAGGTGGTGACGAATTCCCTGTTGATCGTCAATCATCTCGTGGGGGTTTCGGGGGTTGAGGTCGTGTTCCTGGGGGGGTACCTGTACCCCAAGACCGGGGTAGCCTTGGGGGAGTTTACGGTTGCTGCACTGAAGCAGATTCACGCCAGGCGACTGATTATGGGAGTCGGGGGGGTTACGGCGGCAGGAATTTTCAACGCGAATTCCCTGCTAGTAGAAGCAGAGCGACAGATGATGGCATCCGCCGACGAAGTCATCGTAGTTGCTGACAGCAGTAAGTTTGGGCATTCCGAACTTGTCCGCCTGTGTGGATTGGAGAACGTGCATCGCCTCGTAGTGGATTCCGGTTTGTCTCCGGAGTGGAGACAGCAGATCCAGTCAGCGGGAATTGAATTGATTATCGCAGAAGAATATGAACGGGTCGGGGCATCGGTGTAAGTGATCAGCACTCCCGGAGCAGAAGCAGACCCAGTTTAGAGAACGAATTTGATTGAGAATTGATCGAGAGTAAGCATATGGCGGCAGTGGACCTCGCTGGATTGGCTCGTGAAGACATTGAACGAGTGGTGCGAGCTGTTTTGAGCAAACAGCTTCCCGGCCCGTCGCTGCCCGTCGCTGCC
>DATMFC010000326.1:0-7185 GCA_035556335.1 Planctomicrobium sp.
GGGGGAATCGCCGATCGCCAATTCAGGTGAACCAAGGGAAAGGGGTAATGTGTTGCCGTGCATGGCAGCTCCTTGCAATCTTGCTGTTTCCAGGGACGAGAGAAATTCACGAACGAGAGATGCAGGGGGATCTTCCCCGGAACCCTGGAATCCTCATTCACATGTGGATCAAAAATCACAACTGACTCCGTCAAAACGGATTCGTGGATTCAACACTGACAGGCGACTCTTGACTGCCGCCATTAAATCAACTACCATTTAAGTCGTGATTATTAATTGACAGTCCTATTTTGCCACTAAGAGAAGGGAATTCAAAGATGGATCCACCAAGTTCCAGGACATTTTCTGGAACAGGCTTATTTCAGGACAGCAGATTTGCAGAATGGAGTTTTCAGGCGTGCCTGATGGACTTTTTCAACTGTTTGTTAAAGCTGTTGAATCATTTCAGGCAAACGAGTTTGCTAAATCGGTCGATGAGCTTTTCCGGCCAGCGGTTGATCAGCACCGCATGTCCGCATCGGTGACTTGTCAACGCGATGTTTTGAAGCGGGCTTGACGTGGAATCTTGTCAAACAGAAAGAGAAGACTCTTGACGGGCATCGATAATTCGAAGGATGAGGGCAAATCCAAAGTCAGTATGCTTGTCTAATGGTGTTGCTATGAACAGGTCGTTGATCCAGTCCAGAGTTCCGTCTCCTGGTCCAACTTATGATGATGTCTTTCGAAGTCCCCAGGGCGCTCCCAACGTCGAAGGCACGGAGATCCGCCGGAAAAACCGTCGATCACTGCAACTGGGACGCGTCTCCCTTTCGCAGGCGTTCCCCGGACCGCCGATGCCGTTTTATTACGTCTCTATGTGCCTGAACAATCTTCCGGGACGGTATCTGGACGTTGATTACGGTGGAGGGTGGTTTCGTCGCTATTACAACCGAGGATCGTTGACGGTTGTTCCCCCTTATGCGACCTGTCGCTTTCGGGGAAACTGCACCGGCCCGTTTCAACTTCAATTCCTGGCATTTTCGGAAGCGGAAATTCAGGAGATTACCGGGAATGCAGGGAAGGTCCTGAGTCACCCTCCTGTCCGTTCCCTGAATGATCCATTCCTGACGTCATTGATGCTGCAACTCTGGCCCCATTCGGATGAGCAGTCTTTGGGCGAGGAGATCATGCTGGAAGGAGCATTTATTTCCTTTGTCGGTCGTCTGCTGGTGCTGGAGAATTCCGGTCGGCGCTTGAACTCAGTCAACGAACGTCATGGAAACATTATCATTGCCAAAGCTCTGGACTACATTGAGGGAAATCTCTCGACAAAAATCTCTTTGTCGGAGATCGCGGCCGAGACCCATGTCAGTCGTTCCCATCTGGTCAAGGTTTTCAAACGAGTCACGGGAAGGACTGTTTACGACCATCTCCTGGAACTGCGTATTCGCCGTGCCAAAGAATTAATGACCCAGTTCGGAAAGAGCATGACTCTGGCGGAGATTGCTGCACAATGCGGCTTCGCCAATCATTCGCACCTGACTCGAGTTTTTACCCATGAGGTCGGCACCACTCCCCAGGCGTTTCGTGAGCAGGTTTGAGGACTGCGAAAGTTGCATGCCGCCCGATGGAACTGCAGGACACTGTCATGTGGATTTCACGCGGATGTACTTTTATCAACCCACGTGCCGGCAAACTCCGGGCAGCCGATGCCGTCAGCGACCGACCTCATTCAAACAGTTCTCGGTGATGGAAGCATCTATAAAATGCTGTCTGCGGTGTCCCATGGACATCATTGGGGGACTTCTCAACTCTTATTCGAACAGCATTCTGATTGGAATGAAAACGGTGTCAAAGGGAAATGGTTGTTGAAAACGGTGAAGTCTGAATTATTTGCGATGCTCGGATTTCCCCAACAAGCCGTGCGTGACACCAAATCGACCGTCAACTGGCGCGCGGGCGAACGGGCTTCGCCAGATAGTCGTCTGCACCGACTTCCAACCCCACGATTTCATCGACCTCGTCGCCGCGAGTCGTCAGTATCAGTATTGGGCCCGTGAAATCGGCTCGCACCGTCCGGCATACCGAGAATCCGTCCGAACCTGGCAGATTGAGATCGAGAATGATCACGTCGTGCAATTCCGCACGGATTCGCTCAATGGCCCGGTCGCTACGCCCTTCGATTGCCACGACAAAACCATGAGGGGGCTGGAGAGGCCACGGCGTCACTCAATCCGAACACGATTCAAAGACGGACTCCCGCGTCCGCCTCGACGTTGCCAACACGGCGCGAGCCACCGATTCGCCAGGCATCCTACGAGAAATGGGGCTCTGCCGATACACATCGACAGGGCAATCTATTCGTGGATAGCTACTTCTTATTCCACTGTAACACCTGATGATTCTGTGTCAGTGTTGTGGCCAGTTCCGCATAGGGAATCTGCTGAACGGGAACATTCAGGTCGATGGCCATGGCTGCCGCAGTTGCAGCGGATTCCCCCAGCACCATAAAGACTGGTTCCATACGAATCGATCCGAACGCCATGTGCGAACTGCTTAAACAGACGGGAACCAGCAGGTTTTCACATTCCTTCTGCTTCGGAACAATCGCTCCGTAATCAATCGGATAAGGGGAAAAGCCACCAACCTGAACGTCACCTTCATTCTGGACATAGCCATCAGCGGTAACATAGCGCTGAACATGATGGGAGTCCATAGTATAAGCTCCTAATCCGACTGGACGTTCCGCGACGACTTTTCCCTGGCAGTTGTGTTGCGTCATGACGTAATCACTGACCATCCGTCTGGCTTCGCGGATATAGAGTTGTGCCTGCCAGCCGTCTCCTTCCTGGAATTCGTCACGGGACATTCCCCAGCGGGACACTTCTTTACGAATATGTTCGGCCATTCTCGGGTGATATGCGAGTGTCCACATGAGCCCTTTCTGATAATCCAGATGTCGCTGAATAATTTTTTCCCGCTCAGCATAACTTGCCTCGGGATAATCATAATTCTGACCAATGAAATCGGTGGAGAAGCCAAGTCGGTTATTCGTATCCGTTTTACGATTGGGCATTCGGGAATTGATCCACGGAAAGCCTTTTTCTCCCGCCTCGTAGTTTCTCAAGAGCAGTTCGTAATTGGCTTCGTTGTAATCGTCCGGTTTAGCAAACGGAATCCGGTTCTCAGGATGATCCGTCAGGCACATTCGGAAGCAATACGCTTGTAGACGATGATCGCCGGCCCCTTCTTCTCCTGGTCCATTTGGATCAATCCCTGGAAGGAGCCCGCTTTCCGGTTTTCCCGGTGAGACATAAGGATCCACTTTGGGGACGAATATATGATACTTCGCGTTTTTCGTCTGGACGCCACTTAATGTTTCGTTATATGTTGCATTCGCTTCCCGTCCATAGGTGTAAGAAACCCCAGCTCCTGCCAGCAGGTCTCCTTCATAAGTGGCATCGATGAAGACTTTGCCTCGATAGGTTTCCCCATTTTCAAGACGAACGGCGGTGATCTTCGCTCCGTCTTTCAATACCCCTCGAACCTCGGGGCGTCCGGGAGAAACTGGAGTACGATCAAGCCGGGCCTGATAAACCACTGGAAACGGATGCTTTTTCACGAAGGACTGCAACACCGTTAATGCGACAGAGGGCTCAAAGGTCCACATGGCGTCCTCAGTCTTTTCTGGAGAGTTCCCTTGGCTTTTCAGCCGGTCGGGCTGTTGTTGCCATTTCCAGTTGTCGGGATTGGAATAATAAGTGGCAATCTCCCGATAGAACTCACGGGCCAGCCCCCCGATAGCCGCTTTATTCCCGATGTCGGTCGCGCCCAGTCCTCCGGTCGTCAACCCGCCAATCCTGTCTCCCGGTTCCAGTACAATGACCGTTTTTCCCATCCGCTGGGCCTGTACTGCGGCCATAATCCCAGCGGACGTTCCCCCATAAACAACAACGTCATAGACTTTTTCTTGTGAAGAAGGAGACGACTCTGCCATGCTGTCCTGGCAACAACTGGCAAACAGGAGCCAAGCGAGAGAAAAGCACAAAAATTTCTGGTAGGGCATTTCGTAACACTTTCTGCGATCACGGGGGGAGGGAAGATTTATGGTCGCCGTTAATTCGGCAACTTGGTGGCTTTTGTGACATCAAGAGTGATCTGGTTCATTCCCTTCTGAATCGAAACTGGTTCCGGGAATAAATATTTAAAAGAGGGCTGGGGTGACGGACGGAGAGAAACCTCGCTTTGGCCGTCGGCAGGCTGTACCAGTTCTGATATTCCAGTAATAAGACTGACATCGTTCTCTCCGATCATGGCCCCCTTCTGCCCGCTGGGAAGGAGTAACTCGAACGTACCGTCGCTTGCTGTTGTCCCGGTTGCTTTGGGTCCTGATTTTGAGATAAAGCTCACTTCTGCCTTCGCGATGGGACGATCACCATCAAGCACGACTCCTTTCACACTGGCTGCATCCAGTGGTGGAGTTCCGCCACAACCTGACAACGTCAGAAAGCAACAGATCCCTAGACATTTAATTAAAGCAAGTCTTAGCATTCAGTGAAGTCCTTGTTACATGAATCTGTCACGCATCTTCCGGAGATGGTCCGTGAGATGCTTGGTGAAATTCGTGCAGTTAGATAAACTCATGGAAACTGATTTAAAATTCACCCAGAACGTAACCATCATTGCGTGCTAATAGCGCCATCCAGGTGTTGTAATTCATGTTTTCCGACAGGAATCGAACACTGCCGTCGGACAGGCATCCATGAGCCCCTCCAACATGGGCGGACATGACTTTGGTGCTCCGGAAATAAGGCTGAGACCCGGCGTTATATGTTGTTTGCTGATTAATCGACGCACCGGGAGATGTTACACACAACCACGTATCCGCCCTGCCGTTACCACCGGACCACATTCCGCCATTGTAAGCAGAAGACCGGCAATCTCCTGATACGGTTCCCGTATGTGAGCAGGTGGGATCAAATCGGCTTTGCTCGGCGACAATCAGAGTGTTGGATGTTCCATCAGTGACATGGCTGATCTTAATTCCAGAAACCGGTATTCCCGGGTCGGAACCAATGACGCCTCCAGTCAGGTTCCAACCGACGCTGCCAACAATCATGCCGTTATGAGTACTCAATCCGTAACTGTTAGTCCGGCCTGATTCCACAGGAGATGTGTCTGTCGAAGGATCGATAAATGATCCAGAGATTCCAGCATAGTCGGAAATCTGAACGGAAATGGAAGTGGGGCCACCTGCAGGAGCCGAACCCGTTGCCAACGTGTCGGTGCGAACTTTGGGAAGCGGGCTGGAGGGACAGTTCAGAGAGCTCACCCGCAAACTTCCTCGAATACTCCAGTTTCGATCGATCGAATTCTGAGAGGAAAAATCGGACGTAAAGTTAAGCTGGTTATAGGCAGCCGCCTGATCCAGCATTGGCAGGATCCGGACCATCCATGAACACGATCGGATGACATTCGGGGACGAGTTTCCATAGGGAACCGTCGCCAATGGAAAAACTCCAACAGTATCATGATAATTATGCAGAGCCAGGCCAATCTGTTTAAGATTATTCTTACATTGCGAACGCCGCGCTGCTTCTCGGGCCTGCTGAACAGCGGGAAGGAGCAGAGCCACCAGAATTGCAATAATGGCAATGACCACCAGCAACTCAATTAAGGTGAATGCCGCCCGTGCTGACTGCTTTCTCAACATAACTTTCTCCGATCAAAGCGAATTAAAGAGAAGGCAAAATATCGAACGTGAATCGCCGTTTATCATTCTAAGGAAACTATTTTTTATGGATTAAGAATGGGAAGCCCGACAATCATGACGGGATCAATCCGATGAAAGTCGTCGGATGTGTCCTGAAGAAAGACCGCGGAAATGGATTCCCCTTCTGGAACCCCCATGTCGGAGAGATCGATACCGGTGGCAATGACCCGATAATTCAACGCACTTTCACTGACATGCATCTTTACGTTCAACAGGTCGTCCAGACATCCTGGAGCCGTTCTTGCGCTCAACAGTTCGAACGAATTCAAGGGCAGAATTTCTGGAGAAAGCATTCCCAGATCGTATTTCGTCACCGTGACCGGTCGGTATCCTGGCTTAAGTTCCAATGGCCGGATATGGAAGTCGTCTCCCTGAAGCGGTTGAATCACGGAATGAGCTTCAAAAAAGAGAATATCAGGGCCAGGAGAATTGGTCACCGGCTCACGAAATGTCACGGTCATGCCGGGAGTCCATTGAGAACGGTCGTCCGTTTCCGCAGGTGTCAGCACTCGACCACGAAACGGATTGCTCGAACCGCCGGGATTCACAACGCCTGTCCGGAAGCTGTCGTCGTGTTGGAAGAGTTCTTCACGATTCCCGGAATTCCCTTCCGGAAGCATGAAATACACGGTTGGAATTCGTCCCTGGGCACAGAATGAGGTCACATCTCCGCCGATGAGATCAGAAAATGAATACTGATAAAGTTGTCCACCGCGCATCACCGTTACTGACTCCAGACGCTCGATTCCCCCCTGGTCATTTTCGGGGCCGTGGTAACGTACGAGGCGGTCCGGCAAGTTGTCTCGATATGAGGAGAGCGAAGAATCCGTCGCCAGCAACGGTTCTGAACCGGAACGCAAATAGCGCCGTTTTTCTCCCTGCAGGAGACGCTTCAGCCCCGGATCCTGGGAGGTTACGGCATCGACAATCCCTTCGACGACATGAACTTCGCTCTCCCCATGCTCGTCGACATTCACCACAAACCGGGTTCCCCGATCGATAAATTGCGTATAGGGAGTCAAAACCTCGAACCCTTCGCTCCCTTCAGGGGCATGGACCGAGCAGTTTCCATATGACACAAAAACCTGCTCTTCCGACCTGAGTCGAAAAACTGCCGGGGAATCGAAAATGACTCGTGCCCCCCGGGGGGACAGAATTTCAATTTGCCCTTGCAACAGCGAATATTCATGGTGAAATTTCAACGGGGAACCGATTTGCGGCGTCGCGTCATGATAAAAGACCGCTCCGGCATTCTGGGTCAAAACGATCTGGGAAAATTCCTCTGGTGTCGGCATTTCGGAAGGAACCGATCCCTTCAGATCGCGGGAGCTTTCCTCTTTGGTCTCTTTCTCTTCCGTTCCGATCAAGGCCGGTGAAGAAGGGGTTTCGATCTTCTCCGATTTCGGGATCTCTGGAACATCGGCGAGAAACAG
>DATMFC010000327.1:0-4070 GCA_035556335.1 Planctomicrobium sp.
CAATCGCCGTTTACCCGATGTACCGGGGGCTGGCCCGACTGGTCAGCATGGACGTTCTGGATGCCGGTCAAACTCTGGAAGACCAGTGCGCCCGGCTGAAAGCAGCCTGGAATGACTACGATTTCTTCTTCATGCACTTCAAATATACCGATTCAACCGGCGAAGACGGCAATTTTGACGCGAAAGTCAAACGGATCGAAGAACTCGATGCCGCCATTCCGGCCATCACCGCACTCGATCCGACCGTGCTGATTGTGACCGGCGATCACAGCACCCCAAGCAAGATGAAATCACACAGTTGGCACCCGGTCCCCACTCTGATTGCTGCCGACCGTTGCCGGTTTGACGGAAGCACCGAATTCGGAGAATCCGCCTGCCGACTCGGTGGACTCGGCCAGTTCCCAGCCAAATACCTGATGCCACTCGCTCTGGCTCATGCCGATCGCTTGGAAAAGTTCGGGGCCTGAAAGAATCCATTGGTTCAAAATCAGCGCAAGTCACTTTTCTCCATGAAATCTGACTTGCGCTCGTCAGTAAAAACACAGAATTCAGACAGAAAATTTTACCGCGAAGACACAAAGAACGCGGAGAAAACAAAAGCTCCTTCGCGTTCTTTGCGTCTTCGCGGTGAAATCCTTCTTTCGACACAGAGAGAAGGGGTTGTCTGAAAAGTGCGAGAGTCGAATTGATTCCCCCTGAATAAAATCGTCTGCAACCCGCTCACGGGGTAATGAAGTTTTTCCGTTCCCGAGAAATTCTATGACGAACACACGATCTACCATCACCGTCGATCCGGAAACAGTCGCCAAGGCTCCTCCGACTGAAAAAGGGGTCGTTCTGGTTTCGTATCCGAAAATTGTGTTCCTGTATCCCGCCTGGTTTGTGTCGATCGCGGCAGCAATCTATCTCTACCTGTTCGGGCACGAAACGAACCCAGAACGGTTCAATGAAGCGGCCGCTATCGCATTGGGGTGGACTTTTGTCGTTGTCCTTGCCTTGAATCTGGTGGTGCTGGCATTCGACTTTCCCCGATCGACATCACTCCTTCTCTTTGCGGTGATTGTGTGTGCCGTCCTGGGATTTTCGCTGGTCGTTGTTTACAAACCGAACCTGCTTCCCTGGGTTCATAGCGCCCTGAAATCACTGCATCCGATGGCCAACTCCACGTTTTACTTCCTGTTTGCGTTTGCATTGGGTTTGATTTATCTGGCCGTGTACCTCACCGCTAAATTCGATTACTGGGAAGTCCGCCCGAACGAACTGTTACACCATCACGGTTTTTTAAGTGATCTGGAGCGGTTCTCCTCACCAAGTCTGCGACTGGACAAAGAAATCAACGACGTCTTCGAATTCGTTCTGCTCCGTTCCGGTCGACTGATTCTCCACCCCAGTCAGGAACGTCGGGCAATTGTCCTCGACAACGTGTTCTTCATTAACCGAAAAGAAGAACAGATCACCAAAATGCTCGGAGCCCTGCAGGTTCAGGTCCGGGAACAACCCTGACACTCTCTGAACATTTCACTCCTGTTGTAATCCCCAAAGATCAATATGGCCGTTACCGCAAAAAGTGAAAACAGTTACGTCGCCGACGACATTGAAGTTCTCGAAGGTCTGGAGCACGTCCGCAAAAGACCGTCGATGTATATCGGAGGAATCGACTCTCGGGGACTTCATCACCTGATCTGGGAAATTGTCGACAACTCCGTCGACGAATACCTGGCTGGCCACTGCAACGAAATTTCGGTCACTCTCCACAAGGATGGCGCCACCATTACTGTGGAAGACAACGGTCGCGGAATTCCGGTCGACACGCATAAGAAAACCGGAAAATCAGCCCTCGAAGTCATTCTCACCACACTCTACGCCGGAGGAAAATTCTCGGAAAAGAACTATCTTCGCAGCGGCGGCTTACACGGAATCGGCTCCTCGGCGGTCAACGCCCTGTCGGAAACACTGATTGCGACCGTCTGGCGTGATGGTTTTGAATGGCGACAACGCTTCAAACGGGGACGCGCCACCACAAAAGTGGAAAAAGTCCGCCCATTTCGAGGACACGGAACCGCCATCTTCTTCAAACCGGACGACGAAATCTTTCGCCGCGTCCATTTCAACGCCGACACCATCCGCCAGCATCTGGAAGATATTTCCTATGTTCATGGCGGGTTGAAGATTACGTTCATCGATGAAGCCAAGAACGAAAAATTCCTGCTCCACCACCCCGCCGGAATCGCCGACTTCCTGACGAAAATCATTCAGGAAGACAAACGCAAGTGCATTCACGATCAGGCGTTCGGTGTTGATAAAGACGAAGGAAAAATTCGGGTCGAAACCGTTCTCCGCTGGACCGAATCCACCGACGAAAACATCCGCAGCTATGTGAACGGAATCCGCACGCGCGGGGGGGGAACCCATGAATCCGGCTATCGGGCCGGGATCGCCAAAGCGGTCAAAAATTACATGGATGTTCACGACATCAAAACCAAGGGGCTGACCATCACCCCGGATGATATTCGTGAAGGGGTTGTCGGAATTATTTCCGTCTTCCACAACGACCCCATGTTTCAGGGGCAGACCAAAGATCGCTTGAATAATCCGGAAATGACCTCCATGGTCGACGGCATGGTCCGTTCTGCCCTGGAAACCTGGCTGAACAACAATCGCACCACCGCCGATGCGATTGTCGGTCGAATCATTCTCGCCGCCCGGGCCCGGGAAGCGAGTCGGGAAGCAATTAAAGAGGTCAAACGAAAAGGGGCCGGCACCCGACGCAGCAACCTGCCGGGAAAACTTCTCGACTGCCGTTCTGAAAAACCGGAAGAGTGCGAACTCTTTATCGTGGAAGGTCAGTCCGCCGGCGGAACGGCTGCCAGTGGACGGGATTCCAAAATTCAGGCGGTGTTGCCGTTGAAGGGAAAGATTCTCAATACAGAATCACTCGCCCTCGGCAAAATCATGCAGAATCAGGAAGTAAAGGATCTCGTCGAAACGCTGGGAACCAGCATCGGGACTCACTTCGATCCCCACAAACTCCGCTATCACCGCATCATCCTGCTGATGGATGCCGACAGCGACGGCTATCACATCAGCACGTTGCTCCTGACCTTCTTTTTCCGACATATGCGGGAACTGATTCAGCAAGGCCGTATCTTCCTGGCTCAACCTCCCCTCTACAAAATCGAAGTAGGGAAAGAGCGCCACTACGCTCGTGACGATGTCGACAAGGAAGAGATTCTCTCAAAAATTCCGGCCAACCGAACCGTTGACGTACAACGTTTCAAAGGTCTGGGAGAGATGAACGCCGACCAGCTCAAAGAGACGACGCTCAATCCGAAGACCCGAACTCTGTTACAGGTCGGAATTGAAAGCGCCGTGGAAGCCGACGCCATCTTCGCCCAGTTAATGGGAAAAGACGCATCCGAGCGTTACCGAATCATCATGGACGAAGCCGGAGAAGCCGACGACGTGGATGTGTGATCAAATTTGAAGTGTGAACCCAACTCCCAGGACGCGAAAGTACAACTCTTTCGCGTCCTTTCTTCATTACCACTCGCCAATCACCTGCCCGTCTGAACGGTCGCAAAGTCGGGTCAGAATTCCGAAATCAATACTTTCAGAAACGATGCGAACAGAACCATCCGCCACCATGAACTGGGCTCCTCCTGAGTGTGGGGAGCAAAAGATGGTATTTCCGCCATAGGCCAATTTTTGCCCCAAATCACCGGTCACCCCGGAATTGATCGGATGTCGAACGCTCGTCAGATTAGAGACCCACTGAGTTCCAGTGGCAGGACCACCTCCCCACGGCCCACCTGCATGAATGCAAGCCCGATAATCTTGAGAGGTTCCTCCTCCGCTCGGCCTGTAAAAATCAGACTGTTCCCCAATCGCCAAGGTCTGACTGGTTCCATCAGTCAAATCCCGCATCCGAATCGGACGAGGATTCGTGGAATTCACCGAGACAATCACTCCGTTGTAACTGTACCTCCCTCCACCATAGCTGTGAGTTGTCTGCGGCGTTGGAAAAGAAGTTCCGTCCACTCCGCTGAAATAAGAACCGGCAATCCCGACAT
>DATMFC010000328.1:0-7865 GCA_035556335.1 Planctomicrobium sp.
ATTGCCAAGTGTCGACAGGCGTTGAAGCAATTTGGAAGAAAGACACTCTGCATCGGAGGAGGGGTCGCCGCGAACCACCGTCTGCGTGAAGAACTTGAAGTGGTGGCCAAACGCGACGGCATCAATGTCATCATTGCCCCACTTTCTCTCTGTACCGATAACGCAGCCATGGGAGCCATTGCCTGGGAACTGCTCGACGCTGATCAGCTTGCCGGGTTGGATGTTGACGTCACTCCGGGATTGGTACGACACTCCGCGTCATGAGCGTGGTCGTGATCATGGCTATGATCACGATTGTCCTGAGAGCAAAGCCGGCTTCCGGCCGGTTCCACCTGCATGGTGAGATGTTCGAGATGAAACCCGTTCTGTAGTCTTCCGTTGAGTTCATTCAGGACCGTATCGAAGGAGGCATCCGGAGCCAGCGTCACGTGTAGTGTCAGGGCATTTCGTCCGCTGGTGATCGTCCAGAAATGCAGCCGGTGAATCTCCTCCACCCCGGAAACGCTTTGAATCTCCTGTTGCAGATCTTCGATACTGATGTCGAGTGGGGCGTATTCCATAAGAATCCACACGGCATCTCGAACAAGGTTCTTTGCGGAATACAGGATGATGATGCAGGCCAGAACACTGGCGACTGGGTCAGCCCAGTTCCAGTTGAACAGCCAGATCAGCAATGCCGCAGAAATCACGGCGACACTTCCCAGTGTATCTCCCAGGATATGCAGCCAGGCCCCGCGCATGTTGAGATTGTGGTTGCGGTCACCATGCAGTATGGAAAGACTGGCCAAGTTCACAGCCAGTCCGCCACAGGCGATCAGCAGCATGGCTCCCGACAAAATCGGTTGCGGAACGAGTAAACGTTCCACGGCTTCCCACAAAATTCCGCCAGCAACAACAAACAGCAGCACACCATTGAACAGGGCCGCAAGAATCTCAGCACGATGCAGCCCAAATGTCTGGTGTTTTGATGGACGTCGCATCGCGAGCCAGGCCGCTCCCAGACTCGCAAGAAGTGAAATCAGATCCGACGCCATGTGCCCGGCGTCAGCAAGAAGCGCGAGAGAACCGGTCCAGAGTCCACCCACCACTTCCAGCACACAATAACCCGCCACCAGCAGGATCACTCCCCAGAGTCTCGGGACATATTGAGGCAGTTGGTGCGAATGGGCTCCGTGAGATGAGCAACTGCCTGACAAAAGAAAAGTCTCCTCTCAACAAGAGAAAGCCGAGTGACGGCGATGTGTCGTTGTTTTACCTGAATACGAACACCCTAAGTGCTTATTCTGTTTGGTGTTGAACGAACCCATCAACCTGACAAAATCATGATCAAAATTTGGGGGCGTTTTGTCAATACGTTGTTCCCCGGATTATTCGTAGGGTGCATGAAGCACGAAGAAATCAGGAGAAGGGTGCATTCCGCAACTCCGCGTCAAAAACAGTGTGTGGTTTCCATCAGGACAAAACTTCGTGCGCAATGCACCGCCACTTCAGGAGTTGCTGCAGGCACCCTACCAGAAGTATGAATAATCTAGGCTTCCGGAGTTGCACCGATATCCAGAAGGGAAACGAACACGGAATCCTCTGTCATTGAGGGATATCTAATACTAAAGCTGTACTTATTGAAATTCCCAGTGGATCGCGATTGAAAGTGCCAGTTTGGGGTCAGGAATGCCTGACCTGCTCGACTGCAATCTCGGTCCAAGAAATGTGCGAAAGTCGAATTAAGGTGACTTACAGCAAGTGCCGCATTGAGTGAACCTGTTCCACGAAAGAGAGCCCCAGTTCTTTCGACCAGAGATCAGTCAATCTCGCAGTCATTGGACCGCTCACCGTTCCTGCGGCGGCCGATCTCATCGGGATTCCGTTGATACTGGAAACTGGCACCAGACAATACGTGGAGGAGGTCAGGAACGCTTCGTCTGCGTTGGCGACATCCTCGGGGGTCAGGTTGGCTCGTTTGGACTTCACTCCATTCCGTTGAGCCAGCTCGATGACATAAGCCTGAGAAATCCCGGGTAATGTCGTCGATGCACTCGGAGTGAATAACGTGCCGTTTCGGACAACAAACAGATTTCCAGAACTGGTTTCGGTGACGAATCCTTCGGAGTCGAGCAACAAGGCCTGAGCCCCGGCATCAATCTTTTTGACTTCCTGATCTGCCAGATGCCAGTTCAGGCGACTGCGATGCTTGATGTGCGGCGAAATGGAATCGGTCGGAATTTGTCGGACACCGGGAATCTGGAGCGAAACGCCATGTTCGAACCAGGTATTCCATAGCTTCCAGGGGAGCGGCGCGGAATAAACACACAGCGTCGGCCGACTCTGTTCAATCAGTCCGTTCGCATCACCGAGCGATTGTCCGGCGGTGACGAATACGACAACAGCAAGGTCATCCTCTGAGTGAAGGAAACGGCAGTTTCGCGCCGCCACTTCATGAATGGTTCTCTCCAGAGACTCCAGACTGAGTGATTCTCCACTGGCCGGGAGCGAGACTCCGATCGCCTGCAATGACTTCTGCAGACGTTCCAGATGCTCCGGAACAAGATAAGGCTGGTGCCGTACTGTTCGCATCCGTTCAGTGACAGTGGCTCCCTGCATGACCCCCAGGTCAAAAACCGGAAGTCGGGCATCAACAAACGGGATCAGTTCGCCGTTGAAACTGGCGATCCATTCAGAGCCGGTTGAAGTCATGTCAAATGATTTTCATGGTGAAAATGGAGGAGAAACCGTGTATGATAGTGAACATGATCTCAACAGAAATTGTGACAACAGTCTACCTGATTCGCTATGGCGCCATACCTGACGTGATCCCGGGAGACTGGGCCGAAAGAGACCGACTCGTGCGCGGCTCTCAAGTGGTGATCCGTAACGCTCGTGGAGAAACTCTGGGGACGGTTCTGGAAGAATACCGTCCCCGTTCGGTGGGAGGAGAGACCGAATCCTCCTCATTCTCCATATTACGACGGGCCACTCCGGACGACATCGATCAATCTCAGCGGCTGCTGAAACAGAGCCGGTCTGAATATCCCGTCTGGTGCCAGAGGATTGCCGATTGGAACCTCGACCTGCAACTGATCGATCTGGAATGGACACTCGACGAATCCCGATTGATTCTGTATGTCCTGAACGATCGTGGTCCGGAATGCACAAAACTGGCACTTCAGGCGGCCGCCGCCGGACTCGGAGCAGTTGACGTTCTCCCTGTCAGCGCCGAAGGACTGGTCACCTTGCCAAAGGAATCGAAGGGAGGAGGCTGCGGAAGCTGTGGCTGCCATTAACCCGACTTCGCCGATTCTCGAAGAACCGGACTCACCCCGTCCTCATCCTGCTGACTCGAATATCGAGGTGCTTCCGGATCTGGCTCCCCGACCACTGCGACAACGCATCGTTCTGGGATTTTCGGACATTATGGCCGGAGGGTTGATTGGCTTGGTCCAACTTTATCGGATGACGTTTCGATTTATTTTAGGGGGGCGGTGCCGGTTTGAGCCGTCGTGCAGCGAGTATTTCATTCAGTCTGTGAAGAAACATGGGCCGATTCAGGGGGCAGGACAGGGGATCTGGAGGATTTGCCGATGTCACCCCTTTTGTCGGGGGGGATACGATCCTCCGTAAGAACGCCTGACAAAACTGACCCCGATCCGCTCGCGGAAAGGGAATTCTGATTGTTTGAGAAGTTTTGTTCTCGGCTCTTAAGAATCCGGTATAATCGTTACACCTGATGCGGTCCGACAGAATGCCGTTTCTCAGGCGGAATCGGGTCAGGTTCCACGGTTGGATCAGTAGCGAAGATGCCGAAAGATCAGGGCAGGATTTGCGGAATTCTGTTGGTCCGTTCGTGCGCCTGTTGACAGTGCAGAAACGGCAGCCTTAGGATAAACCCGCATCGTTGTGAAAGAGACCGTAAATTCTCCTTCTTGCCTTACCGGATTTGTCTCACAGGAATAAGTTGACATTTCACGGTCGACGGAAGCAGAATTGAAGAACCGCTCAATTTCGTGAACTGTGTTCGTGAATTGAACACAGTTCCGGACAGAGCGTTTGAATTGTCGACACCCGCACTGCTGAAATTCTCACAGTTGAGATCCTCACAGTGCGGATACATGGTAGAGCAAATTGCTCTCGTTTCCCGTCACCATTTCCGTCTGCGATCGTCATGACCAAGATCGGTAAAATTCTCGCAGTCTTCGTCGCCGCCTTCAGTCTGGCGTTCGCGGGATTCGCGATTGCCACCGTCTTTGGCGGTCCCGACTGGCAGCAGATGACGAATCGTGAATATCTGAAATACTACAAATTCACCCGTGGAGGGGCTCCGGATTACATCTGGACCGCCACCCGGCTGATTGACGGCGCTCAGGTGTCTACTTCCAAGCGGCTGCCGGAAGTCATTACCAAAGTTCTGGATGAAGTCACTCAGAAATATCAGCAGGAACTCCAGGAACTGAAAGACCGGGAGCCGAATCTTCAGGCACGGGTCGAATCGCTGGAACGAGCCAAAGCCGCAGACGCCATCGGACTGGATGCTTACGAGGCACGGTTAAGAGAACGTCTTGCGACGGCCCGTGCACAGGAAGCGGACCTTTCCTCCAAAATCATTGCGGCAACCAACGAAGCCCAGAAACTTGAAAATGAAACGGCTGTTCGACGGGAAGACGTGTTGCGTCTCCAGCAGACCGTGGCCGAGATTCGGGCGGATCACTTCCGTCTGGAAGAAATTCGCAAGCAACTTGACAGTATCCTGATTCAGTTTCAGGGAGATGCCGATCGGGCGAAAGCACGTCAGAACTCTCTGAAAGAGCAATTGCAGTGATCAGCATGACTGATGCCTGTTTCGTGTGACAGAACTGGTATCGAGAGTAACTTTGAACAGTGTTCCGCAGTGGTCATGTGAGGCTTTCGTGTGCCGAAACGCCTTCAAACGACTGCAGACGGTAGAGCAAACTGCTCTCCTTACGATTCATTGAAACCCGCCTGTGCGGAGCAAGACATGTCCTACGTCGGTAAAATTCTGGTCGTCATTCAGCTGGTGCTGAGCCTGCTGTTTATGACGTTTGCCGGAGCCGTGTTCACTGTGCACCAGAACTGGCGCGCCAAGCACGATCAACTCTCCAAAACTCTCGATTCGACCCGGGGGGAATTGAATAATTTCCATGAAGAGCTGGTGAACGCACGGCGTGAGTTCGAAACAAAGCTTGCAGAAGAAATCCAGAAAGCAGGGACACTCGACGCCCGGAATAAAACGCTGGAAGTTCAGGTGACACAACTCACGTCCCAGAACGAACAACTGCAACAGCAACAGGCGACTCAGACCGGTCTTGCGGAATCCAAAGCACAGGAAGCCATGTTCCGTCAGCAGGAAGCTGAGAAGCAACGAGTCGAAAATTCCAAGATGCAAACCCGACTCGACGAGTTGGCCGGAGAGAATCGCGAACTGAGAGACACCTTGTTCGTTAAAGAGGAAGCCTACCGCGTTCTCAACAGAACGTATGAAAGTGGTCTGGCCCGGTTAGCGTTTTTGACGCAGGTGGTTTCAAAAGCAGGACTGGAAACCAATCCTGAAGTGGTTGCCAAACAGGCTGCTCCTGCTCCGCCAGTCGATGGACTGGTGACTCGGATTCGCACGAATCGAGCGAATCGAGTGGAATTTGTGGAAATCTCCCTCGGGAGTGATGACGGTCTTGTCAAAGGGAACGAGATGGATGTCATCCGGGTGATCGGCCAGGATCGTTCTGAGTGGCTGGGCCGTATCCGGATTGTCGACCTCGGACCAGACTGGGCCGTTGGTGAAGTCATTCTGCCATCCAAGAATGGCATTATTAAGGGAGGTGACAATGTCACGACGAAGCTCCGCATCTAGTGATCCTGTTCCAGACATCTATGTCGGGTTGTTGTTCGTTGCCGTCGGTGCCCTGTTGACCGGAATCGTCTTCCTGGCGCTGGAACTGGCAAGCTACGGCTGGCAATTCCAGTAACGTCGGGAAAAATAATCTCGTATCTCCTCGTTCCCAAGCTCCAGCTTGGGAACGCACTCACCACGAAGCTCTGCTTCGCATTTCTGATAAATCACTCCAGACAGGTTCAATTTTCCCCTCGGAAGAAGAAGACAGGAGAAGGTCAGGAGACTCGCCAAGCAGGAGCTTGGCGTCGAGTGTGTTTCCAAGCAGGAGCTTGGGAACAAGGAATGGCAATCTTTTTGGTTCTTAGAATTTGGTTCTTATGAATTTTAGACTCATGCCTCTTCAAACGGGAACGCAATCACCTCCTGAATGGTGTCACAGCTCAGGCACCACATGACAAGCCGGTCCCATCCCAGAGCGACCCCTGAACTGGGGGGCAACGGAAACGTCGACATTGTCTGCTGCAATCGGCTCTCTGACCGAATTTCCGGCAACCCGGCTGCAAGACGTTTCTGATTTTGCTGCTGCATGCGGGATTTCAGTTCGATCGGATCGGTCAGTTCATGATACCCATTACAGATCTCGACTCCGTTCAGGTACAACTCGAATCGTTCGGCAACGGGGAACCTGTCATTGCGAATCTTCGCCAATGCGGCCTGGCTGGCTGGATAGTCATATAAGAAAACAGCCCCTAACGACTTCAGGCCGGGTTCTGTCTGATCGGCCAGAATGAGGTTCAACAACCCATCCCGGTCGGTTTCAATTCCATTCGGGAGAGTTGCGGTTGTCTTCCCTGCAACGTCAGCCAGTTCTTCCAGTGTGGCCGCAAACGGACAGATTCCGGCGAATCGTTGAAACGCCTCCTGATAGCTCAGACGATGGATTCTGACCGCTTTGGTAAGTTCCGCATTCCAGCCGTTCTCAAATGAAAACGCCGCCAAGTGTGAGACGAGTTGCTCTACGAAATCCATCTGAACATGATGATCGACATGGCATTGATACCATTCAATCATCGTGAATTCCGGATTGTGTCTCGGGCCCGATTCTTCTTTTCGAAAAACCCGTGCGACCTCGAAGATCTTGTCGGCTCTGGCGCAGAGTAAACGTTTCAACGCGAACTCGGGAGACGTTTGCAGATACCCGACTTCGCCGGCGTTTAGCGGGACAACGAACGGCTCAATCCAGGCATCAACGCAGCAATCTCGCGACAGCACTGGCGTCTGAACTTCAAAATAACCATGTGAAACAAAACATGCCCGAAGTTCGGTCAACAGTCGGGCACGTCGTTGCAGGATTTCCAGCTTCATAAATGGTTCGCGGTCACACTAACGAACAGTCCTGAAATCAGTTCCCGGGTGGCCCGGCCAGTGTGGCCGGGTCGCGTAGCGACAAGATGCATGCCCCTCAGTGTTCGATTTCAGAGAAAGACCTCTTTCCTCGGTTCGGTGGCCAATCAACAATTTAATGGTCGGTGAAGACAGTGGATGCCTGAGGGTAAGAACGTCTTGTGCCTGCGGCACCCGGCCACATTGGCCGGGCCACCCTCAACTTCATCTCACTGGACCATCACACAGTCCGAATCGACAGGGAAATCGACACGTCTCCCAATGAGACAATCTTCGCTGCTTCCGGTGGAGTTGCTACGGATTCAATGGAGTCGGCCCGGGTTTCCGTCAGAACGGTTGTCTTCCATGCGGCAATCGCCCCCAGTACCGGTTCCTGTGATTCCCCAGCATTCCATTCAACGGCAATCCGTTGATTCTCTTCGAGATTGGCGTCTTTGCGTTGCTGCTGAATGTGACGAATCAGGTCTCGGGCCATTCCTTCCTGAATCAGTTCCGGCGTCAGTTTTGTTGCCAGTGCGATCTGAATTCCGGAATCGTCGGCGCTGGCCCAGTCACTTGCCTGCTGTACGCTCACCATCACATCTTCCGGAGCGAGAACAATCTCATTTCCTTCCAGTGTCAG
>DATMFC010000329.1:0-3130 GCA_035556335.1 Planctomicrobium sp.
CGTCTCCATTGATGTGCTGGATCCGGATTCCATAATCCCCGGCGGTTCCGGCAGTAATATTATTACCGGCAATCACTCCCAGGCCGTCAAATGCCAGTCCCAGTGGACCAGAGGTATCACTGACCAGATCAATCCCGTTCACGACATTCTGGAAATTATTACCGTGAATGTAGAAGCCGTTCGTGGAGGCCGTCCCGGGAGCCATCACGATCCCGCTGCCGGAATCCGATCCGTCGATCGTGAATCCGAAGACCTCGTTACTGTTGCCGGCGATCTTGATGACATCTTCGTTGCCACCAACTCCGGCACTGTTCGAGAGAGTCGGCCGTGCGCCGCCGAGGCCGCTGGTGGTTCTCAGGCGATCGATAATGTTGACCGCCAGAGGAGCGTCATATCCCGGGAACCAGGCTTCCGTGAGAGGAAGCTGGGCTGCCGGCAGATCCACTTCACCGAACAGACGCTGACCGGTGTAGCTTCCTGCAGGTCCGTCGACCAGTGTGATTCCTGTGTCAAGCCGACCAGTCGTCGAGCCGTCTTCCCGATAAACAAAGATGATCTGGAATTCATCTGACCGTCCGGAAGTCTCATAGGCGTCCAGAGACTGGTACGGATTTTCAATCGTTCCGTCCCCACCTGCTCCACCTCCGGCATTTGGATCAATGTAGGCAATGGTGATTTCAACACCATTGGGGTCCTGAGCATTCTGGTACGAATTGGAGGAAGTCTTCCCTACCGGGATGCGATAACGCCGCTGGACCGATTGTGTCATGTACGACTGTACCGGAGCACGACGGAAGAACCGTCGGGGGAGTCCTTTTCCGAACGTGTACTCGAAGTTCAGCGAGAACAGCGACTGGAACATGTCGTCATAGGTATAGATTCCGTTCATCCAGAGATTTTCGGAGATCTGGGCCTGAAGACGGGCACTTCCCCCGGTGGTGTCAATGTTCTCACCAGTGAGATGATAGACTCCGAGCCCCCATTCGAAGCCGTATTTCCCGATCCCTGGCATCGGTGTGGCCATCTCGATATCGAATGATTTCATTGCGTTATCGAAATAGCGCGTCACCTGTGCCGCGATGTTGTGACCGACAAAGTCAGGTGTTCCAACTGTTGCATGGGAAAATCCCTCTGTTTCCCCAACTGGAATCCCGAAGTTTCCTCGCAGGCTATAGTAGTTTCCGATCGATTCGAAACTTCCCCCCACCTGATTGAAAGCCCGGACGTGTCCGTCGTCCCAATCCCACCAGATCGAGGCCCCGTAGACCCGATCGCGGTCGGCGTTGTATTTTCGGATCCCTGCCCCGATGTTTGCAGCAGCGACCCCGTAATCGGTCACGTTGATTCTGGGGTTGATCCAGGTCAGCGCATCGTCCGGAGACCCAAGCAGCGGAACGAGGACGTTGAAATTGGTATATCCCCCGTCGTATCCGTATTGATCAAGGTTCGTTCGTCCCAAGCGCCAGAACGGCTGCTTGTTTTCGGATGCCATGCTGGCGAATCCGACCCCACCTGGACTGGACGGTGGTGATGCGAAGTAACTGGGATCCAGGGGATTGGCCCCCATTGGTGGAGGCGAGAATTCCGCCTGCGCCTGCTGGATCTCAGGTCGATACTGGCTCTCCGGTATTGATCTGACACTTCCGGAGGCACTTCCCCCCAGACGAGCCGATCCGGCGTCCCCAGAGATTTCAAATTGTCCATACCGGCTCTCTTCGTCGAACGGGGAACCTCCCGGTACGACAAACAGTTCCGCCCGGGTTGGCGATGCCAATCCCAGACAAACTGCAACCATGGACAGCCAGCGCTTACGTGCGTGTTTCATCGATTGCTCCAGCATCCTGCTGACAATCTCTCTCTCGAGGGGGAAGGACTTCAACACTGCCCAGTTCCGCTGAGCGGCGCTCTCCCGTCACTCCGGCATTACCCACGTTCCAGACTCTCTCAATGTGAGAGAATGTCGAACGACGTGAATGACTTCGGTTGCGACCGGAACAAACCGGTCCCGCCGGGCAGAATCAGTACGTGACGATCCTGTCGACAATGACGGTTATCCTGAAGGATCGGTCTGCGCGGGGGGGAGAGTTCAAAAGAAAACCGACGGTGGAAAGAAATAACGATTATTCGATTTTTTACGACATCAGCGCAGGCATTCGAGATTACCCATCTTTTCTATTCGGAACCGATTTTCCCTTCATTGGGAAATCTGGCGAAAACTGCCGGTTCATCAGACTTCACAGCGGTCGCAATTTGCCGGAGAATGCAATACCGTGTGTTTTATGAAGATGGGCCAAGCGGCTCCGGTATTCTGATCTGAGTGCATCGCACTGAGAACGTGCATATTGTGAACGTGTACTCAGAACGTTTTGCCTTCCTGTGACCTCGTGAGGAGAATGTTTCGATGAAGAATCTGTTTGCGGTATTGACTGTTGCTTTGATGTGCAGCTGGACTGTTGGTTGCGGCGCCCCAAAAGAGCCAGCACCGGCACCAGCTCCAGAAGCTCCTGCTCAGACTGAAGCTGCTGGCGAAAAGAAGGAAGAAGTGAAAGCTGAAGAAAAGCCAGCTGAAGAAAAACCAGCTGATAAACCTGAAGGCGGCAGCGCAGAAAAGTAAGCATTGAATCGAAAGTCTTCGGTCGGAATCCCTTTTTGAGGGCATTGATCGACCGGGATTCAAGTCGATGCTGATTTATATAAATAAGGCGACCTCGGAGGTCATTCTCCCAGGTCGCTTTGTTTTTTAATGGTTTGCGAATCTTCACGATTCTCCGCAAACAAATAAACCCAAAGACATTAAGACGAGTCACCTGAAGCCTTCAGGTCCAGAAAGCGATTTTTTTACGAATCGGTAACATTTTAGCGGAATGAAGTCTGTTCAAATTGCAAAGAGATTTTTACCGCAAAGACGCGAAGGACACCAAGAAAGAGCGAACCACGAATAAGCCGAATCCGACGAATCTTTTGTCAGGAATCTCACTCTGATTCATTCGTGTGATTCGTTCGATTCGTGGTTTCTTCCACACGTAATTCAGGCCATTTTGACCAGACAGACTGGTTGGAGGAGATGACTCACTCATGATTTCCAACCCCTTCGCGATCTTGGCGTCTTTGCGGTAAAAATCATCCCTCG
>DATMFC010000330.1:0-3151 GCA_035556335.1 Planctomicrobium sp.
GTCGCGGGTTTTCATGATCGCCGCTTTGGTGGCCGCCTGATCATAACGCAATGTCGGCTGTGCCCTGCGGAACAACCAGTACGACAGCGCCGGCTGAATCTCCTTTGTCAGGCTGGGATATTTACTCCACGAGCGGCCTAATTGTCCCGCCTCGTTCAACTGGTCCTGCAATCGGACTTGTGGGAGCAGGGCGTCCCGTCCTGTTTTGTCCGGTTGATTCTCATCAACGACCAGAATCGATTTGCTTTCTGTGATCCCCTGTCGGAGATCTTTCGGGTCGATGATTCCGATATCGAACAACGGATCAATAAACTGGGCGAACTCTTCAACCATGCGGTCGATTCGTTCCTGAGCCATGCTCTGATCCGGCCCGACAATCGCCGCACGCAGCTTTTGAAAGCGGTCTTCAGGAGACTTGGCTCCGTATCGCTCGGCGGCTTCGCGGGCTTTTTCCGTTTGAGGAACGATGTTATGCAGACCGAAATCGTCAATCGTCTCGGAACTCAGTTTATTGATCGCATCCGCCTGAGCGATGTCTCCCAGACCCGCCCGTAATTCTGCGGGAAGTGATTGCAGCGGAGTCGGATTGTTCCGAAAGATGAGGGCGACCCCTTCTTCGGCGCGATCGCGTGCCCGGGCGGTTTCTTCCCGGTCGACCCGTTCAAACTGGATTTTGGAACTGATTCCGTGAGGGACATAATCTCCCAAGCGAAACGCGAACGGCGCGCGCCAGCTTTGCAGTGCCGCGACCAGCAGCATTGCTGCGACGAAGACCACGCCCAGTCGCACCTGCAGACTGCGGTTCTGATAGAGATCGTACAAGCGTGTCCAGACGGTTCTCGGGCGCCGCAGGGCGACCGAACGTGGAACACGATTGCGTTTCTGACCGATTCCAAACATGAATTGCGTTCACTCCTCCCGATCACGGGACGAGTTGCTCCTCTGCTTTAGACCATTTCATCACAGTGTTCTCCCTCTCCCGTGAAGGAAGAGGGTGGGGTGAGGGGGCTGACTGGTGAGAAATGTGTCCACTGGCAACGCTCGCCCCCTCATCCGGCCTTCGGCCACCTTCTCCCCTGAGGGGAGAAGGATTTGAAATTATGTCATTCAGTTGCAGGCTGGCATTGAGTGAATGCGAAATCCAGCATCTGTGGAGCGCCATCCAATGTCACGCTGAAATTCTGAATGATCGCCCAATGCGCTGCGCTGGGTCTTGAAGGACACAACGCTATCATATTCACTTCACTTGGGACGGCTGGCATCCGGCTGATCGTAGGCTTTGACGATCTCCCGGACGAGGCGGTGCCGGACAATATCTTCTCCCCCCAGTTCCACCAGAGTAACCCCCTGAATTCCATGGAGCCGATCGATGGCGTCATTGAATCCTGAAGGAACATCCAGAGGAAGATCGGACTGGGTCGGATCCCCGGTGACCACAATCCTTGAACCTTCTCCCATACGGGTGAGGAACATCTTCATCTGGGTGATTGTTGTGTTCTGGGCTTCATCCAGGATGATGAACGTGTCGTTCAGAGTGCGTCCGCGCATGAATGCCAGCGGGACAATTTCAACGACGTCGTTCTCCATATACAGCCGCACCTGCTCGAAGTTGAGCATATCGTTCATGGCATCCAGCAGCGGGCGAAGAAACGGATTGACTTTGGCCAGAAGGTCACCGGGAAGGAATCCCAGTTTCTCACCCGCTTCAACAGCCGGTCGGACCAGAACAATCCGGCGCACCTGTTCTGATCGCAACGCATTCACTGCCATGGCGACGGCAAGATAGGTTTTTCCACATCCGGCCGGGCCGGCACAAAAGATCAGATCGTTTTGTCGAATCGCATCGACATACCGTTGCTGACCGGCTGTTCGGGGACGAATTTTCTTCGCCTTTTCGAACAGATCAATCTCCCCGGCCCCACCGTTGACCGGTTTGGGAGCGTTTCCTTCGAGGATTCGTGAGAGCATGTCGTCGTGCACGACACCGTCACGACGGACGATTTCGCGAAGTCGGTCAAAGACGGCGACCGTCTTCTTGACCGCATCATCGATCCCCTCAATGACGATCGATTCCCCACGAAGGACGACGCTTGTTCCCAGCGTTTCGCGAATCTTTCTCAGATGCGCATCCCCTGGGCCGAACAATAAACGGGCTTCGTCAGTATGAGCCAGTGGGATGTTTGTTGTCGCGTTTGACATTCATTTACCGAAAAAGAACCCGACAGAAGGGAACGGGAACTCAATGTTCCTGTTGAATCGTTCGCTCTGCCCCGTACCTTCAGTTGTCGATGATGCAAAGCGAAATCAGACAGTTGCCCTGCGCCATCTCATCTGGAGAATTCTATTGCTGACGCCGGGCGTTTAAAAGCCCCGGACGGTCGATTCGCCGAACTCTTGTCACAGCCGGAAATTACGGGCCGAAGCGACTTGACATTTCACGCGATCAATGCCTGACAGCCTCTTCTCTTTTCGATATTCCACAGGCGTTGTGTGCTCACCCGAATCATCATTCAGGGGAACCACGTTGCCACAGGGGTGGCCGCGATTGCTTGCAATCGGGGCGGCGAAGCCGTGAGAGGCCGCACACGTGAAGTCTCTCCCCCAGAGCCTCTCTCAAATCAGAACGATTCCTCATCTGTGTTTCAGACCGATCAGGAGTCCGCAAAGTCTGAGCAATGGCCTCCTATGGCTGCGCCACCCCGATTGCGAGCAATCGCGGCCACCCGGATCAGCTCAACTTCTGAACGCTAAACTGTTACCCGAAATGAGTTGAGAATTCCTGACTCCTGACGATGTTCAGGGAATGAGATGCCTCTTCTTCTTGAAACAAAAAGTGCGAAAGTCGAACTAAGGATCGTCCTGAAAATAACTGTCCGATTTTAAAAGTCGTTGGCAAGCTTGGGTGGCCCGGCCAGAATTGGCCGGGTGCCGTAGGCACAAGAAGCTTTTCCTTCAGGATCCTTATTTCCCAATGACCGTGAATTGTCTCTCGGCCGTTGAATCAGAGAATGAGATCTTCTGTGGAATCGCAAGCTGAGTGGCAGACTTCTTGTCGCTGCGCGACCCGGCCAATTCTGGCCGGGCTACCCGAAATGTTATTTTCAGGACGATCCTAAGAACGCCTAACAAAACCCTTTTTTGAGTATTCGAA
>DATMFC010000331.1:0-7768 GCA_035556335.1 Planctomicrobium sp.
CGCTGGTAAAGTAAGCATCCAGTCGATCACGGTCTCCAGCCCCCAATCGGCGCTGCAGGGACTTCGCGTCGTCGGCCACGAGATCCATAATGCTTTGTCCTTCGTGCGCGCGCAAGGCCTGCTGTTCCCGTTGCTTCGGAGAATCATCAACGAACAACTGAGAAAATAGCCGTGAAGGAGATGTCAGCGACGGAATCATGGCCCCATTTTCCGTGTATGAAGGGCTATTACTTCCGGTCAGCCCGAGCACGAGGGATGGAAACCGAGTCTGATTTCCCAGATGCTTGGCCATCAGCTGATCGATTGAAATGGTGTTTCTCGACTGCGCTGCGGCACTCATGGGAGCCGCTGTCAGCAGGCTGGCTTCAGCACGATGTCCTCCCTTCACTCCCGGGTGAGAGGTGCCGGAAATCACCGTGAACTGGTCGCGCAGATCCTGCAACTGACCAAGATACGGGGTCGACTCGTAGCTTTTCCCATTCTTCTTGGGGAAGAGATTTTCGCCGTGGAGCCCCAGACTTAACGTCATCGCGACGAAACGGCGTGGAGGCGTCGACGGCGTTCCGGCAAATGCCGGTGACATGGCACTCAGCCAGGGAAGCGCCATCGCAGTTCCAGCTCCTCGCAGAAATGTTCGTCGATTCAGCTTCTGCCGAAAATTGAAATGAATGGAGCTGGTCATGAGATCTCCCGTTGTATTCTGTTTGGATTGATCTGCTCTATTTTTGAAGAAACAGAGGGCTGGTGGTGACGGCATGAACAATCGAACGGAAACCATAGTCCTCTTTGGCGACCTGAGTGACAATCCGTTCCACTTCCTCCCGGTCGACAAAGGAAACCGGAGCACCGGTTCCAAAGGCAATCAGTTTTTCTGCAAGATTGCGAGCCAATGCTTCAGGTCGGGTGGCGACGAGGGCCTGGAATTCGGAAAGATTCTGAAACGTCCTTCCGTCCGTTAAGACGGAACTGGCGTCGATCACCGGTCCCTGTTGACGTTTTGACGGGCCGGGATAACGTTCGCGCCATTTCCCGCCGGGATCGTAGTTTTCCAAGGCGAATCCAGGCGGATCGATTTTGACATGACAACGAGCGCACGAAGGATCGGCGCGGTGCTTCTCAAGCAACTCCCGAATGGTCTTTGATCCCCGAATGTCTGGTTCGACGGCGGGAATATTCTCAGGAGGGGGAGGAATCGGCTCTCCCAGAATCCGTTCCGCAACCCAGACTCCGCGAACGACGGGAGAGGTTTCTGAACCATTGGCAGTCACCTTCAGAATGGCTCCCTGCGTCATCAGGCCAGCGCGGTGCATTTCCGGAAGAAGTGTCACCCGTCGTAATTCATCCCCTTTGATCCCGGGAATCCCATAATAACGGGCCAGACGACTGTTCAGAAAGGTTTCGTCAGCATCAATCAGTCGACGGACGCTGGCGTTCTCCTGCAACATTGTATCAAGAAACGTTCGTGTCTCATCCAGCATCGCATGTTGCACGATCTTGTCGAAATCCGGAACGAGACTTCGGTCTGGTTCCGTGAATTCGATCTCATTCAGATCCAGCCATTCTTCCGCAAAATCTTCCACGAAGCGACGTCCGCCTGCCCCGGAGAGCAACCGTTCCACCTGTTGATGAATGATTGCCGGATTCCGCAATTTGTCTTCGACGGCCAGATTGAAGAGATCTTTGTCCGGCAAACTTCCGGTCAACATATAGCTGAGCCGTGAGGCAAGCGAAAACGAGTCCAGTTCCCCCGAGGGTTCAGTGAGATACAGGAATCGTGGAGAGCAAAGTAACGCTCGATACCCTAAACGCAATGCGGAAACGGGATCCTGCTGCTTGCTCAGAGCGGCCCGAACCTGCTCGCAATAGGAGTGAATATCCTCTTTGACGACGGGACGCCGGAAGGCCCGACTCGCGAAAGAGACCATCAACTGGTCCATCTGATCCTCTGTGATGGTATCGCTGACCGGTCCCGTTTTTTCCGTGGGATTTCCGTGCTCAGAATTCCTTCCGGAACCGATCGGGAGATCATTGAACAGTCGACGGCGGATCTCCTTGTCATCAGGACCGCGATGGATTCGTTCCATTTTGATCCAGTCCATGGCGATTCCGGGAACGTTCTGCGGCTCCCCTTCTCCGGCCCCAACTTGCCCGCCGGCAAAACCCGCTTTTTTAAGAGTGATATCCCCCGGCCGGATTTCCAGCATGTGCCCTTTGGGGATCCATGCTTCGAACTCCACGACCTTCGGCTCTTCCGTCACTTCAAATGCGGTGACCCAGTTGAGAATGGGAGCACTTGAGACACACAGACCCGTGTAGACCGTGGTCCAGACTCCACCTGTCGATGGAAGTCTCAATCCGGCGATCTTCACCTGAAAGCGATACCAGCCATCTTGCGGTGCAATGGTGACGGGGGTTCTTCCATAATAAATCAGTCCGGAAGACCAGATGACTGCTTTCCCTTCACGAAGCTCCGGTTCACGATTTCTGGCCTTCGGGTTTTTGCGAATGATATCCTTGACGGCGAAGTGCCGACGATACGGTGATTGTGGTTCTAGTGCCCTGCGAAATGCTTCATCCAGCGCGATGTCCACAACCGCGAGATGCCTTTCGACATCAAAGTGGGAAATGGATTGCCCACTCGGCATGGTGGAGAACTCGGCTGCTTTCGACTCTTCTGGAAAATACTGAAGCAGCGGAATATCGATTCCAAGGAGATCCTGAAGAGTTCTTTCCAGTTCCCGCTGAGTGAGCTTTCTCCCTTGAATTCTTCCTTCGGTTGCCTGACGCTGCTGCTGGTGTCGCACGATCCAGTGACTCAAAGATTCCAGTAGCGGTTGAGTGGCCTCACCAGGAAGTTTCCCTGAGTCCGGAGGGGGCATTTCCCCTGTTTGGATGCGGTCGTAAATACTGACCCATCGTTGTTCGCTTCCAGGAACAGAAAGATCAAAGGAAAGTTTCGAAAAATCCAGACCACCCTCTGCATCCGCTCCCTCGTGGCAATCGACGCAGTGCTGTTGGAAAAATTTCCGATCCGGTGAGCCCGTTGAATTTTGAATTTCCGCGAACGCCGATGAGCTTATGGATCCGCACAGCAGCAGAGAAAAGAGTATGACTTCAGGGAGGCGCATCCCCTTCCAAACAACGGAATTCACAGGGAACCGGCCTGAAATCATCATGGAAAAAACTAACGCAGTGGAGAGAAAAGCGGGCGGGATCAATTCGAGCAAGTCATCAAACATCGTCTCATCAACCGTCTCGAATTCATTATCGTCAAATTCAGGGGCCAGTCAACAAAGAGTTTCTGCTTCCGAATCCAAAGCTGGACTGACGGGAAGTTCTCCGTCTGCCGGTGGCCGATACCGTGACCGCGACGATGGACTGGTCGAGCAAGCCGGAATCACAGTGAGCGCAACGTTTTGTCAGTGGGTAAACGCTGAAATTTCCTGCTACGAAGGTGAATCATGGGTTACCGCCGACCACTCCTTTCCGATCTGACCGATGTGAATCCGACCGGTCTCGCCGACACTCGAATTCTGCGCTGGGACGCAGAATCGGGAAAGCATGTTTACAGTGATCTCAATCTGGCAGCCGTCACGGGGCTGAAGGACGCTATGGAAGCACTTGCGTCAGTGATCGATGGCAAGATTTCGGCAAACGATCCCATCACCGGAGGCACAAAAACTAAGGTCACTTATGACAGCAAAGGTCTGGTGACCGGTGGAGCCGACGCTACCACTGCGGACATTGCCGACAGTTCAAATCGACGCTATGTCACGGATGCATTTCTGTCGGTGCTCGGCCTGACGTCGGGGGTGAATACCGGTGATCAGGACCTGTCGGGGTATTCTGTTGTCGGTCATCGTCACACAATTGAGGGGGTTGACGATCTCACTTCAACGCTCGCTTCCAAGGCCGACCTGGTTGGCGGCAAGCTGGCGACGTCTCAACTTCCCGCTCTGGCGATCGTCGAATTTCTCGGCTCTGTCACGAGCGAAGAAGAGATGCTCGAACTGGACGGTCAGCGTGGAGACTGGTGCATTCGATCTGATGAACAACTCGCGTTCTTCCTGGTCGACGACGATCCAACTCAAGTCGAAAGCTGGCAACAGATCACAACGCCCGCCTCTCCAGTTTTGTCTGTCAACAATCAGACCGGTGCGATCGTCCTGAGCTATTCCGACGTGGGAGCGGCTGCAGCCAGCCACAATCACACGATCGGTGACGTGACAGATTTGGCGTCTGCTCTCTCTGCTCTGGAAACGCTGATTGATGAACTTGATGTCTCAGACATTTCCGGGCTGACAGACGCGCTGGAGGGCAAAGCGTCGTCAGTGCATTCACATGCGATCAGCGACACGACTGGCCTGCAATCTGCACTCGACGGCAAGCCGGGTCTGTCGGCGGCGAACGTGTTTACGGCGAATCAGACGTTTCAGACGAATCTCGTGTCTGTAACTGGTTCGTCTGATCCCGAACTGAGGGTGGCTGAGGGCGGTAGCACGACAAATTATCTGTCGTTAAAAGACGTTACGGCAGCTTATGCAATTATTTCAAAAGCAACCCAAACTGGCACGGCCACGCTAGACATATCATCTACTCCGCTTGACGGAACAAGTAGTAGTGATGTTCGTCTCTTTCGGCAAACAAACACGACAGGTGCTCGTCAATTACAGTTGTATCGGGGGAATGGTACGTCAGACCTTGAGCACATCCTCAACTGCAATGGCAATTCTTACCTGAATATGACTACTGGTAATGTTGCCATTGGGTCAAACACAGTACCGACAGAGAAACTGACTGTAAACGGAAACATCACCGCAACTCGTGCCTTGCTTGGTGCCGGTTCCGCTGCTGCTCCGCCGGTTAAAGTCGGAAGTAGCGAGATGGGACTGTTTGAAGACAGTACAAATACACTTGGGTTTACAGTCGCAGGTAGCAGAAAAGCGGCACTTTCTTCTTCGGGATTATTATTGCAACATAGTGTTTCTAATAATTCACAAAAGCTGGGGCGATTGAGTTGTGCACATTATAATAACGCAGAAGAACCCGTTGCCGGAATTTTTATCGATTCGTCTGCGTCTAGCAGTTTTGTGAATATCGGGGGATCGTCCGGCGTGGCGAATGCGGCGACACATGTGCGCATCTGGGCCGCCGGCAATGGTACCACGACGACAGGCACGCAAGTCGCAGAGTTTACGATCAATTCTTGCACCCTGGGCCGTAGCTTAGTGTTGGCATTGCTCGCCGACTCTGACGCCGAAAACAACTCCCTGTTTCGCGGCTCGGAGCACAGTGGGAAACTCTGCTGGAAAGACGTAAGCGGAGTCGTGAAGGTTGTGGCGTTTGAATAGTGAACATCTGGATTGATGAATCGGGCAGCAACCTGAAGTTCAAGATGAAAACCAGTTCCGGGGCAATGAAGACGGTGACGATCACGTTTGATGTTTAACAGGGAGAGGAACTCACGCAAAGCCGCCAAGGATTACTGCTAATGCTAAGTATTGACTTAAAATCCTGTGTCCATCACTGGACGTGCGGGTTCGATCCCCGCCTTGGCCAATACGAACTTAAACAATAGCCGTGACTTATGTTGCGGCTGTTTTCTTTTGTACACCCCCGAAAACTCTCTTTTCGGCCTCTTGGGGTGCAGCAGGGGTGCAACGCAGTTCTGGAAACCGAGAAGACCATCACGAAGATGGTCCACCGTTTTTTTAAGACCCCAAGTTTCTCGCCAAAAAAACAAAATCAGCAGAACTTGCCGCAAGGTTTTTGGGGCGTTTCTTCGAGGTATAAGGCGGCATACGCGAACAGCTGACTCACCAATCCGACATCGGCTACGACCTGACAACAGCCTTGCTCATTGACGCTCACCATGGCGCTCCTCTGGCTCCCATGGAAATGCACTTGAAGACGGCCCATGCGGTGCACAGCACCAGCACCAATCCGCCCGTTGTCACAGACCATCATCTGGATCCGCTTCCGCCCATGATGGACAGTTCAGAGGAGTGGATGCTGTTGGTTTTGATTTCGTGGCCATTTGCTTGTTCCTGCTGGCTGAATTGGATTCACAGTTGCTCGCAATGAACAACTGACCAATTCAGCGTAGCGCCAATCCGGACGAGGCGCAATCCAAACGGGGAGACAGTCCTGCTCCTGGCCAAGTCAGATTCATTCCGATGCGATTTTCAGATCCCTCTGAACAGTCGCCCGGGAGATGCCCAAGGAACTGGCAATCTCGTGATCTTTGAGACCTTTCGCTCTCAATTCCACCGCCCTGTGAGTGTCAGCCTTCGTGCTGCCGTGTGTTCTGCCTCGATAGACACCCCGAGAACGAGCAGCGTCAATACCCGCTCTCTGACGCTCTCTGCGAGTCTCTTGCTCCATCTCAGCAACACCCAGCAGAACAGCCGCGATCATCTTTCCGACAGTCCCGCTGAAATCGATCTGCTGCGTGACCGAGACGATTCGCAGTCCCTTGTCACACCACTGGCACAGCACGTTCAGGCCGTCAATCAGTTTGTGGCTCAAGCGGTCCAGCTTCCAGACGACAACGGTTCCAACATGACCGCTGAAAATGTCTTTCTGCAATCGCTCAAGCTGGGAACGTTCGAGCGAATCACCCGATTCCTTGTCGATGTACCAGCGAACCTGCTGCGAGTCGAAACCGTTGCCTTCGAGCCAATGCGTGATTTCACGCACCTGCGATTTCTCATTCGGACTGGTGTGAGAACCCTCGCAAAAATGGGAAGTTATTTCGGGACTGTTTCTTTTCGGGACTGTTTCTTAGCTCGGCTCCTTCCCGTGGGGCGGCGGATCGCTTGGGATTTCGCCGGGCCTGTAATCGGGCAGCCAGCGACAGGGAACCAGCGCCAGCAGCGACAGTGCCGACAGGATCAGAAAGCCGGTCTTCAATGCCTGAGTGCGGGCCTCCGCGTTGATCCGCAGTGCTTCCGCCATTTGCTCCGGCGTGGCGGACGTTCCTGAAAGTCGTTCTTGCAGTTGACTGTCGCTGAAGAAGTTCAGATTGGTCAGGTTGACCTCGTCCTTCAACTCAGCCGTAATCACCGGATTGTTAGTCGCGTTGGTGATAATAGACATGCTTAAGACGCCGACCAGCAATGCTCCCACCAGCGACGTCCCGACCGCGGCGGCCAGATTCTGAGTCACACCGCGCAGTGAACCGACGTCACCTGCCAGCTCTTTGGGGGAGGCGGTGACCAGCACGTTGAACAACAGCGTCACCAGAGCCCCTTGTCCCAGGCCGATCGTGATCAGGCCGACGATCACCGGGGCCGTGCTCCAGTCGTTGCGGATGACGAAGGCAAGCCACGCCGTTCCAGCCGCGACCAGCAGAAAGGCAGCGGTGGCGATCTGTCGCGACGTGAAACGCTTGTACAGACGGACAATCAGAATGGCTGTAAAGAATACGGTGAGCATGAACGGCATCATCGCAATCGACGTCTGAAAGGCAGGGCTTCCCTGGACGATCTGGATATAGAGCGGGACCGAGAAATTGATCGCCCCCTCCATCCCGACGATCATGAAGAGCGAGATCACCGTCATCCATTCCAACGGGGAATCGGCGACCTCGAGTGCGATCAGCGGGGTTCGCTTACGGGAAACACGGCGACGCGACCATCCGAGAAACGCCGTCAACAGGACAACGCCAAAGACAATCAATGCGGGAGCCGGTGAGACACCCATCAAGTCGAATGGAGCCGCGGGACGGGCCAGCAGGACACCCCAGTTGCGTAGATTGTTGAATCCG
>DATMFC010000332.1:0-8502 GCA_035556335.1 Planctomicrobium sp.
GCGAAATTCGTAATGCGAGTGAGTTTGCCCGTTGTCGGATGGACGCGGAGTTCAGTGTCTGTGCGGTCGGTTCGGGGTTGGTGGCGGATTGGTAAAGGTCGTTGTGAAGGGAGATCAGTTCGGCATCGAAGCGTTGGGAGACTTCCGTCAGATCTGGTCGCACTTTGGCCTGCTCGCGGATGAATCTCGCGACACGTTGTGACAGTCCCAGGGCCAGAACGGATGTGGTGAGAGAACCGGTTCCGCTTCCGGGGCCGGTCGTCATCACCGAGTCTACTGGTCCTGCCAGAAGATCGTCGGTGGAGAGTTGAACTTTCTGTAACTGTATTGTTGCCGTGTGAGAGGCTGTCAACGCCATCAGACGGGCGTGAGGCTGAACGGAGACACCCGCCTGCCGTGTGGGGAGTGCAATCAGCACCTGACGACCATCGGAACAGGTCCCGCCGGTGACGATGGTGTCGGCGTGCGGAGCCCCGGTGACCCAGGGAATCATTCCGTTCAACGAGATCTGGTCCCCTTGAAGTTCCACCTGAACGGCAGGCGTTTTGACATGCTGTCGAGACGTGGTCAGGTGAGAGATTCCCACTGTCGCGAATGTTCTTCCGACGGCCAGATCCGGGAGCAGGCGTTCTCGGGCCAGTTGATTTTCGGAAGCGGCAATTCTCTGACAGGCTCCCATTCTCTGGGTCAGAATGAACGTTGTGGTCATGCACGCGGCGGCAAGTTGTTCGTATCCTTCGAGCAGTTCCCGTTGAAGAATCGGTTGCCCGCCGAATTCTTCCGGAATTCCCCAGCGCAGAATTCCCTCCTGAGCCAGCAACTCAAATTGCCGAAACGGCCATTCCCCGGTCTCATCCAGAGAGATCGCGTTCTCGGAAAGGGTTTGCAACGTTGCTGAATTCACCATGTTCCAATGCCAGTTTTTCGATGTGATTACGACGTGATGGATTGCTCTGCGGAAGCCCGAAGTCTCCGGATTGCTTCACTTTCAGTCACAAACAAAAGAAACAGGACGACGGGGGATAGAATCGGTCTTTCCGGCACCCCCCACAAATAGACCCAGGTCACGAATCCACTGAAAATGAGGTGAATCAGCAACCCGACGAAAGCAAGGTGTCCCCAGGCCACCGGTATATTCAAATAGAGTGCCAGTAAGTAGGTCAGGAGATAACTGGCTGTCAATGCGTAAACCGACGACAAGATCGCAAGATTCGGCTGATCATTGATGTTGAGGTAGAGGTACGCGACCGCCGCCGGAAACACCAATAACACTAAACAAGGCAATACAGCGGCATTCAGTACAATGGCAATCCGTTCATCATTGGAAGACAATTGGTGTTTCATCATGCCCCCTATACCGACGATGCCGATCACTCTCAGAAGCCCGATCGCGTGTGATTTCTCTCGGATGATACAAAATTCCCCATTTTAACATCCTCCATCGGTTTCCGGCGGCGGGATGATCAAATTGGGCTGCTGTCCGACGCGTAATGCCGATATGATAGTCAATAAGAGAACCGCGAGTCTTCAGGAAACTGAAACCGCCTTCTTTAGAAATAGACCACGGACGTTTGCCATTCTGATCATCCCCCATGCCGATCAAGACCGAAGCACTGGAAGAACCGACTCTGATTTTAACACCGATGGTGGATATCGTGATGTTGATCATGATCTTTTTCATGGTCAGCACCGAATTCCGCCGTCGGGAGAATCAGTATGAAATCCAGTTGCCTCGGGTGACCGAAGCCCGACCGCTCACCGCACTTCCTGATGAATTTGTCATCAATGTCACTGATCGGGGAGATCTCTATGTCGGGACGGAACAGAAAACTCTCGAACAACTGGAGGCGGAAGTTCTTGCGGCGCGGGAGCGCTATGCCGAACAGGTCGTCGTGATCCGTGGAGACGGTGATGGCCGCTATCAGAATGTGATGACGATTCTGAATCTTTGCAAACGATCCGGCATTCGGAATATCCAGCTGGCCAATCGCCTCGATTCAGAAGGAGGCGGATGATGTTGATTCTTGCGGCAATTGATCTCAATGCCGAGGTCTGGCATCTGGTCCGGCTGGTGATTTCATTGATCCAGCCGTTGCTGGTGCTGCTTCTGATTGTCGGCCTGGTGATTGCACTGGGGCATTTGTTGACGATGATCGTCACCCGTTGGGGAGATCATCGGGTCACGTCGAAATCCATGTTCTTCTCTGTCGCCATGCACCTGCTGATGGTGGGGGCGCTGATTGCGATGATTCCTGAATATCGGGCTGCGGAACTGCTGAATCTGGCAGCCAGAGAACTGGAGCCGATTCGAGTCACCGTGCCACAAGGCAATACCTATAATCCAACAGAAACCGGCGACAACGCCCCCGGTTTCGACTTGTCGACAACGACATTCAACGCCGTCCCTTCCGCACTTCCCAGCGAACGTGAACGGCTGCTGTCAACACCTGAACTGATGCCGCAGGCGGAACCGCTCCTCAAGCCGAACGAACCGATCCCACAGGAACCGGAACTGGCACAGGATCGCCCACAACAGCCGGAAGTCGCCAATCCGGAACCGCAACAGGCCATGCCGGCGGAGACCAAACCCAATACCGATCCTCAAGCTCTCGCCGCAGAGCCTGAAGTCCAGTCGCTTCCACAACAGTCCCGTCAGGGTGAAGGAATGCTCGCGACGATTGAACGCAGTTCGCTGCCTGCCGCCCCGGCAAGTGATTCACAGTCATTAAGCCGTCCGGAAACAGGAATGTCGGATCGGGCGGTGACCGAGTTGTCGACGGATCGTTCGCCAAGCGAATCGATGGTTGTCGATGATGTGGAAGCGACATTACAGACACCCGACCAGTTGATCACCCGAAGTGATACACCCGCTCCTGCCGGACCGACTCCCCGAATGATTGGTCAGGCAACTCCGAAGGAAGAACCAGTCACTCCGACTCCAGAACGGGGACGTTTACAGACCCGGTCTCCGGACTCTCCCGACAATGTGATGGGAATCGGGCGAATGCGGCCGCGTGAATTACCAGCATCTGACTCGGTGATTCCTGTGACACCGACATCGATTTCGGAGAGTGGTCTTGCGATGAACCTGCCATCAGAACAGCCGCAACTGAGTCGGGTGGAGAATCCGTTTCAGCCACAACCGGGAGGAAATCGGGTCCCTTCGGTTTATCGTCTTCGTTCTGATGAGGAACGAGGCAAGGCGGTGATGAAGTTCGGCGGTTCACAGGAAACGGAAGATGCAGTCGATCGGAGTCTTCACTGGATGGCCTCCGTACAGGATCCGGCCGGGTTCTGGCATGCCGGAGGTTATGGGGAAACGTCTGAGAACGATTCCGGGACCGGTGACCAGAGTCAACGACCGGATGTGGGGATTACGTCGCTGGCGGTTCTGGCGTTCTTAGGAAAGCTGAATACGGTGGACGAAGGGATCTATTCGCCCGTCGTGAATCAGGCACTGCGATGGATCGTATCTCAACAGACGCGACGGCATTGGGGAGAAGGCTGGGGAAGTACCGACGGCTATCTCGGTGGGAACGCTTCGGAATTTGAAGCGATGTATTGCCATGCCATGGCGACATTCGCTCTGGCCGAGGCCTACGCGATGTCCCGCAATTCCCCCGAGGCTCAATGGCTGCATGCTCCATTACAAAAAGCGGTCAACTTCATTCTTGATACACAGAATGTCGATGGTGGCTGGCGCTATGTGAAAGGTCAGCGAGAAGGAGACATGAGCATCTTCGGCTGGCAGTTAATGGCCTTGAAGAGTGCGCAGGCGGCGGGCATTCCTGTTGAAGAACGCCGACTGGCCATGATGCGGCGTTTTCTGGTTGAACAGCGGATCGGATCTTCCGGCGGACTGGCAGGATTCCGTCCCCGAGAAGCGGCCGGAGCCTCTGCTGCTGCCGAGACACTCTACTGCCGCCAGATGCTTGGCATGACCAATGCTCCGGACGTGATCGATGATGCGGTCCGGATCATCGTTTCGAATCTCCCCCGACGTTCCACACTGAACTATTACTACTGGTATTACGGGACACTGGCCCTCTATCAACATGGGGGCCCGGAATGGGAACAATGGAACACCGCCGTCCGGAACATGCTGGTTGCGGAACAGCGCCGCACCGGCCCGATGGCCGGAAGCTGGGATCCACTTGACGTCTGGGGAAGCTACGGCGGTCGGATGTATTCCACCGCCATTGCGACACTCAGTCTGGAAGTCTACTACCGGTATCTTCCTCTGTATCGGATGAATGAAACGACGCAGGAGTGATCAACGGCAGATGCCTTTTCAGAGTGGCCCCGATTGCTCTCGGGTGGCCCGGCCAATGTGGCCGGGTCGCGCAGCGACAAGATGCTTCACCCTCAGCATTTGATTTCAAAGAACGACCTCATTCTTCGGTTCGATGACCGATCGACAATGTACGGTCGGTGAAGACAGTGGATGCCTCAGGGGGAAAGCTTCTTGTGCCTGCGGCACCCGGCCACGACTGGCCGGGCCACCCAGCGGATCTCGAAAAGTTTTGTCAGGGGTTCATAAGAAGAAACCACGAATGAAGCGAATCTTACGAATTTCTTGTTCAGGTATCTCACCACAATTTCATTCGTAAAATTCGTTCAATTCGTGGTTCCTCAATCGCTCATGCAACCCGAGGGGACGGTACTCTGGTAGAGCGGTAATGGATCAACTACGGTAGATGCACTCGGTCGTCCTGTTCTTTCCACAAAGGCACTGTATGTCATCGCATCCCTCCCGACGGACGTTTCTCAAAGTGGCTGGCACTTCCATCCTCGCATCGGGTCTGGCCCCTGCTTTTGTTCATGCGGAAAGCAAGTCTGGAAATCGCCCGGCTGTGATCGGATCAGGTGACTGGAAGTTTGAATGTCATCACAACTGGGGAGAAGTCCCTGACCACATCCAGTGGAGGGATACACACGGAGTTGCCGTCGATAAAGAAGGACTGATCTACATCAGCCATCGCGGAAACACCGACAGCGATACCGTTGTCGTATTCGATCCTCAGGGAAAGTTCGTACGCTCTTTCGGCAAGGAATATGCCGGAGGAGGACACGGGATCGATATCCGCGACGAAGGAGGGACCGAGTACCTGTATCTCTCGATCAACGCTCCCCATCGTTTTGTCGTGAAATGTGACAAACAAGGGAATGTTGTCTGGAAGCAAACGGCCCCGGACAAGGCGGGAATCTACGACAGTAAACATGCCTATAGCCCGACCAATGTCTGTTTTGGTCCTCAGGGAGAGTTGTTCGTCGGTGACGGTTACGGTTCACATTATCTGCATCAGTACGACAAGGATGGTTCCTATGTTCGCAGTTGGGGAGGTCCCGGTGCGCAGGCGGGGCAATTCAAAACTCCTCATGGACAATGGCTGGATACCCGGCAACCGGATCGTCCGCTCATCGTTGTGGCCGATCGGGCCAATGTGCGACTGCAATGGCTCACTCTCGATGGAGAACCTGTTCAGATCCTGCAAGGTGTCAAAGATCCGGAACAGCATGGAGTTCGCAGCGAATTGAAAACTGAGGACGGCAAGACGGTTCCAGTCACCTCCTTTTACGGGATCAGCTTTCCGGCCAGCGTGGACTCACAGGGAGAATCTCTGTTGATTGCCGATCTTCACGCCCGGGTGCTGGTGCTCAATGGGAAGAATGAACTTGTTTCGAACCTGGGCTTCAGCGAAGAATGGACCGCTCAGGCACTCGCTGATAAGTTCAAAATGCGGACGTCGCCTGAGATGTGGCAGGAGGGGAAATTCGTGCATCCTCACGACGCCTGTTTCGATCAACACGGAAACATCTTCGTCACAGAATGGGTTTCCAGTGGACGAGTGACGCTTTTGAAACGATTGGGGTAAGGCGTTCGAGTCAGGGCCGCGAAAGAATCACTGATTCTTTCGCGGCTCCTAAACTCACCGTCTCCAGAGTCGGGGAGCGGCTCCTAATGCCATTCCGGCGACCAGTCCACCGAAATGGGCTCCGTTCGCGACTGGAATATAATCCCGTGCGATAACGCAGATCACGGCCCAGAGAATCATCTGCGTTACGATCGATTGCGGCATGAAGAAGCCGTCGCTGGGAAGCAGAACCGATCGCATCCACAGGAAGCCGAAGAGACCATACACAACCCCGGAAAGTCCACCGAATCCCGGGCCTGATGCGTAGAACTGAACAAGGTTCGAAAAGATGGCGATGGAGAGAATGAGGAATAGCAGAGAACGGGATCCTTTTACCCGTTCAATCACTCCTCCGAGCATCCAGAAGATATACAGATTGAATCCGATGTGCATCACAGAGAAGTGCAGATAAATCGGAGTGACCAGACGCCAGACTTCCCCCTGCTGCACCTGTGTCAAATGCGTACTGCCGGGAGTGGCGATCTGCAGGTCTGCGAGCAGTTCGGTTTTGCTTCCAAATCCGGTGGACAGAGTTAACCACAGGCAGAGGACTGCCGTCATAATGGTGATGGGAAGGTTGCTTGCAGCGGGGTCGCGAAGCTCTCGCACTTCCCGCCGTTTGGGAACAACTTCCTTCTTCGGAGCGGCGACAACGGGAGCATCGAATTTGGCGGATTTAGGATTCTGCTCAAATTCGACCAGCGCCTCTTTGGCATCGGCAATGTGAGTCTCGTCATAGACCCAGATGTCCCATTGCTCTTTCTCTGCATCGACACGATTGTCGATGCCCCGATGAGAGAGATAACGATGAAACCGCTCGGCAGCGGAAGCAGTCGACAGGTTTCCGATTCTTCTCATGGACTCTTACAAACTCGCTTCAGAGCAGTGGTGTCAATACCGTAAGGAATGGCTCTTCCCAATCGAGCGACACGGCTCACAGAGCCGTGGCACTCCGGATTTCCCCTGAGGACTGTTAGTGGACCTTGATCAACTCAATCGTGAAGTTCAGTCGGGAATTGGGAGGAATCGCGCCGGGCATTCCACGTTCTCCATATCCGAGACGACTCGGAATCTGAAGTTCGATTTTTCCCCCTTCACCGATCAACTGCAATCCTTCGGTCCAGCCCGCAATCACTCCGTTCAACGGGAATTCGGTGGGCTCGTTCCGCTTGTAGGAGCTGTCGAACTCTTTGCCGTTATCGAGCCATCCTCGATAGTGACAGGTGACCCGTGACGTCGCCGTTGGCTTCTTACCGGACCCCGGTTCGATGATCTTGTATTTCAAACCGTTGCCGGTCGTCGTGAATCCTTCGCTGCTGGGAGCCGCTTTGGAGTCACTGACGGTTTTGACAACGGACTCTTCTTCCTCTTGTTCCGTCGCCGCAGCGATGGATTCAGAAGACTTTGCTTCCTTCTCCGCCGCGACTTCTTCAGGACCGACAACACATCCCAGACTCAGACACCCCAGCACCAGCAGGGAACAGGACAACATTCCCGGTGCAGAGGAGAGAGTACGGGACAAATTGGAGCGATTGCAGAATCGAGAACGAGTCATACACCAGCTTTCCTGATAGAAGTCACAGTTTTTGTGATACCGAATAGAATAATAGAGACGCTTAGAAACAATAATTTCCATGAGAGGGGTTAGGAGCCAGGAATTAGGCTGATCTTTGTCTTTTCCTAAATCCTACCTCCTAATTCCTAGCTCCTCTTTTTCCCAGATTCCAGGAAACAAATGATTCCCAGTTCCTTATTTCACCTTGATGAGTTCGACTTCAAAGTGGAGCGTGGCATCCGCCGGGATCACTGGAGGAGCCCCACGTTTGCCGTATCCGAGATTGGAAGGAATCTCCAGCTCGATCTTGCCCCCTTCTTTGATCAGCTGCAACCCTTCGGTCCAACCGGCAATCACTCGATTCAACGGGAACTCGATTGGCTCTCCTCCGAGAGAACTGTCGAACTCCTTACCTCCATCAAGCCAGCCACGGTAATGGCAGGTGACCAGACTGGTGGCCGACGGCTGCTTGCCGGTTCCCTCGGTAAGAATTTTGTATTTTAAACCCGATTCAGTGGTCTTGAATCCGGTTCCTTCAGCGTCTGGTTTCGTCATGACAGGTTCTGCTTTCTTGGCGGAATCGGCGGATGCGGCTGCATCACCGGTTGAAGTTGATGTGGTCTTTTTGGCAAAGTCGCCCGATTCGATCGCAATCAGTCGATCCAGGCTGAGCCATTTCTGAAGTGAGGTCTGAACCCCTTCGATCGTCAATGCATTAATCGCCTGTTCCCGGTCGATGTAATGCTGCATCGTCCGGTTCAGATACGAGGTTGAACTCAAAATCGCGGCCAATTGTTTATCATCCGACCGATCGACGATGAGAGACTCCAGGTATCCTTTTCGGGCTTCGTCCAGTTCCGTTTGAGAAATCCCCTTATTCAGAAGCAGGGTGATTTCCTCACGGATGGCAGTGTCGACCTTAGCCATGTTGCCGGGGTTCGTAATGGCGTAAGCCAGGAAGGTTGTTCGCTCATCTTTCGCGGAGGAATTCACAAACGAACCGACTCCGTACGAGAGCCCTTCCTTCTGGCG
>DATMFC010000333.1:0-2954 GCA_035556335.1 Planctomicrobium sp.
CATCACTGGAGCTGCCACAAATTGCGGCTGAGCAACCACTGGTGCAGGGCAGACCCCACACGGATTTAACCAGGGAAACAATTGGGCATGGACCGGGCTATTCATGCCGCAAGCGGTGGCGAACAAGGCCAGTCCAGTCAAGGCCCGAGTGCGGATTGCGAACATCTGAACTCTTCCTGAAAAATAATGGGATTGAGGAGGTGAGCTGATTCGATAGGTGACAGAACGGGAACTGTGAGAGGAGTCAGGTGTCACTTCCGAATCCGTTTCAATTGACCTCTTCTGATTTCAGAGGAGGACCAGTTGATTGGAGCCGGACGTCACACGAAGTTCAGTTCGCCGCGTTCGTGGAGCGGGACTTTTATTAGAATCAAAAAAAAGGGTCAAGATGGAGGAGTCAACTGCCGACAGAAGAATTTTCGTTTTGCATTTCTTGCAAAAACTGCCGGTGGATCTCCCGATTTCAGAGTGACCTTCTCGATCACTTCACCTCACAATACGCGATTGACCAGTCAAAACACTGGTTTTCGCGTATTGTCTCCGCATGATGGTTTGTTTTCCTGGGGGAGGGGTCAGGAATTCAGGTTCCCCAACACATCACCAGCGGCCTGAAGAGTTTTTTCGATCTGTTCGTCCGTATGAGCCGCACTGACAAAGTTCGCCTCGAACTGGCTGCACGGAAGATAGACACCACGATCGAGCATGGCGTGGAAGTATCGAGAAAATCGCTGAGTGTCGTTCTTTGCTGATATACGGTAACTTGTCACCGGTTCCGGATTGAAGAAGAGAGTAAACATGCTCCCGACCCGAGCGACTGAGTGCGGAATCGAGTAACGCTGACACAATTCACTCAGTCCGGAACAGAGTCGATTTGACCGGCTTTCCAGTTGCGGGTACGGATTCGTTTTCTTTAGAACATCTAACGTGGCGATTCCGCAGGCCATGGCGAGGGGGTTCCCGGACAGGGTTCCTGCCTGATACACCGGCCCGACGGGTGACACGCAATTCATAATCTCTGCACGACCGCCGTAAGCTCCCACTGGAAGTCCGCCGCCGACGATTTTGCCGAGTGTCGTCATGTCCGGAGTGATCCCGAAGTATTCCTGTGCTCCACCAAACGCCACGCGGAAACCGGTCATCACTTCGTCGAAAATCAGGACGGTTCCATGTCGGGTGCAGAGATCACGACACGCCTGCAGAAACTCCTGAGTGGGAACAACGACTCCCATATTACCGACGACCGGTTCCAGAATCAGGGCCGCCAGTTCGTCTCCGTGCTGCTGAAACACAGTTTCCAGATCGGCGACGTCATTGTATTCCAGAATGAGGGTATCCTGTGTTGCTCCCGCAGGAATCCCGGGGCTGGAGGGGGTTCCCAGTGTGAGCGCACCGCTTCCCGCCTGAACGAGAAGACTGTCAACGTGCCCGTGATAACAGCCGGCGAACTTGATGATTTTGTCTCGACCGGTAAATCCTCGGGCGACCCGTAATGCACTCATGGTTGCTTCCGTTCCGGAATTGACCATGCGTACCTTCTCGATCGACGGTACGGCATCAATGATTTTCTCGGCGAGGACCGATTCCGATTCCGTCGGCGCTCCGAAGCTGGTGCCATACTCCAAGGCGTTCTGCAACGCGCTGATCACTTCCGGATGGCAGTGACCGAGAATATGAGGTCCCCACGATCCGACGTAGTCGAGGTACTGGTTTCCGTCGAGATCATACAGGTACGGACCCTCTCCTCGAGCGATAAAAACAGGTGTCCCGCCTACTCCCCCAAAGGCTCTGGCAGGGCTGTTCACTCCCCCGGGAATGATCTTTTGAGCCCGTTCAAAAGCGGCCTGACTTCCAGAATGATCGAATGTTTCGTGTGACATGACAGGGCTTTCGTTTTTCAAACAAGTGATGCCCGGGAGGGCGAGGCTCCTGCCGAGCCGCAGGCGATAGAAAGCGTGATCTTTCATGCGGCTCAGCAGGAGCTTCGCCCTCCCGCCATAAAATCAAAAGAGGAAAAGACAGTGGGGGAGATCACTTCTTTGCCCAATAGTCGACGACGGTGACGTCTGCCAGCAATGGTTTCAGCTTGTCAACGAATGCCTGATGTGCGGGATGCGGTAGATAAGCGTCGCGGTCTTCTTCGCTGGCAAAGGTGACCAGAAAGCAATGGGTATGCTCCTTTTGCAGTCCCTCAGGGCTGTTGTCGGTTCCCCATTCAAAGTCTTTGATCTGGCTGATCTGCGACGGCAGTTTCCCGAAGGCGATGATCAGTTCCTGAATCTGTGCTGGAGTCGCTTCAGGCTTGAAGGTGAACAAAACAACATGTCTCAGCAGTCCCGCTGGCGTTTTCTCGGCCCGAGAGGCATTTACCAGAATCCCTGACACAATCAGGAGCGTCAGTCCCAGGCAGAATAATGTCATGGTTTTCATGATGTTCCTCCTCAGTCTCGTGATGACAAACGGTTTTCTTCAGCTCTGAATTATGGTAGGAAAACCCGTTCCAGAATGGCAATTGACCCACGTAAGCCATTTCAAGGAAAGCACTTCGATTCATGGTTCTGCTGCTGACAGAACTTTGACAGAACTGGCAGAAGTTTGACTGAAGTTTTCCCTCCCCCTGACACAGAATCGTCGAAAATTGTGTTACAAAAACACTCATGACACAGGCCATCCACCTGATTTCGGGATGAGGCAAAGCGTCATGGATGCCTGAACAAAGCATGTGGCCAGCGCCACTCTTCATTTAAACAGAAAGCCACTCCGATGTCTTCAGCTTCGCTTGAAACATCCTTTGATGGAGTTCCCAAGGATGTAACCGGTGGTGTCACAGAGACCACCATTGTGTCAGAAACTCTGCCGGAAATTCATGGCCCGGACATTCCCGTGCCTGCTACTGATTCACTCGACGAACCGGTTGTTGCCCAACCGAAGCAGAGTGTAGCGTCGCGCGAACGGGC
>DATMFC010000334.1:0-2380 GCA_035556335.1 Planctomicrobium sp.
CGGTTGAACAGACCAGCACATCCTCTTCCCCGGCACCAATGCGTTCTGCAAGGAGTGACGTCATCTGTCGTGCGTCCGTAATTCCCCGTTCGCCGGTACAGGCGTTGGAGTTTCCGGAATTGATCACGACGGCCCGAACGGTTTCGGAAGGAAGTCGCGACCGTGAAACGATGACGGGGGCGCCGACCACCTGATTCTGGGTAAACACCCCAGCCGCTCGAACCGGCACATCAGAAACAAAGAGGGCCAGGTCCGGCTTTCCCGATTCCTTGATTCCACAAGTGACACCGGCGGTTTGAAATCCGAGAGGAAGCGTTTTGTCAGCAGTCATTGGACATCCTGTTGTCGTTCAGTCTCATATATCACAAAAAATAAGAATTTCTATCAGGACACGTGCAAAAGTCCGGTGGTACCAGATCGATCACCGATTGTCCGTAAATTTTTCGAACTCCGTGCGAAACCTCATTTTCCTCCAGATGCCTGAAACCACTCTCGACGATAACGCTTTACAGCGGAATGGACAGGGGGCTGAACTTCAGGGTGCGCAGGATGGACCGAAACGTCAATGTCATTGCTCTGGTGAAAGATGGAGAAAGATACGTCTTTCTCTACGACGACTCCAGTGTTGCCACTCTGTTGCAGACATTAGGGCGTTATGCGGCCGACCCGGAACTGAATTTTACCTGGTACGACGCGGCCGTTCTCAGCCAGAAAATTCGACGCCTACAATCGGAACAGCCTGATCCGTCTCCCGCTCCGCAACCGTTTCGAAGAAGCGCTTAAAGAAAAGAACAAAATTCGAAATTCTAAGAACCAAAAAAGAAACAAGACGGAGTAGGTCAGGCATTGCCTGACACTGATGTGATTCGGTGTACCAACCGGACAAATGGCGTCATGCAATGCATGACCTACTGGCTTCGAATTTCCGATTTTGAATTTCGAATTTTTCTTCGGTTATCTCCATGCAAAGTGCCATTCAACAGTTTCTCCGGCATTTGAAACTGGAACTGAATTCGTCCGATCTGACAATCAAATCCTACGGTGATGATTTCGCCAGCTTTTTTGATTATCTGGAGGATCGGATTGGCGGAATCTCCTCACCAGATCAGGTGACGATTCAGATTCTCCGCGGTTACGTCTCTTATCTGCACGAATGTCAGTACGCCAGAACCACCATTGCGCGGCGGCTCGCGGCGCTCCGAAGTTTTTTCCGTTATACTACGCGTGAGGAATTGACCTCCTCGAACCCCGCACAGGCGTTGAGAACTCCCCGAACTGGTCGGAAGTTGCCGCACTTCCTGACGACCGAACAGGTTGCCACGCTGCTGGAAGCTCCTCCGGCCAATGAGCCAATGGGATTGCGCGATCGGGCCATTCTGGAAACATTCTACTCGGCCGGACTTCGTGTGGCGGAACTGGTCGGTCTGAATATCTCCGATTGGGATCGCCCGGCCAACATCCTGCGGGTCTTCGGAAAAGGAGCCAAAGAACGAATCGCTCCGATTGGTTCCTACGCCTCGAAAGCACTGGACCGCTGGCTCGACGTTCGATCGGTCGACATCTCCGCTCCCGCCGATGAGCACGATGCCCTGTTTCTCAATCGATTCGGTCGACGTCTGACCACGCGCAGCATCGGGCGCATGCTTGATAAGTACCTTAAAGAAACGGGGCTGGCATCGATTACCAGTCCGCATACATTGCGTCACAGTTTTGCGACGCACCTGCTGGATGGCGGGGCCGATCTCAGAAGTGTGCAGGAACTGTTAGGACACAAAAGTCTGACGACAACGCAAATCTACACCCACGTCAGCACGCGCCGGATGCGGGAAACCTACGAATCCTCCCACCCGCACGCTCAACGTACTCCGCAATAGTGCCTGGACTTGAGTTGAGAGCTGTACGCAACTGGCCGACAGAGCTTTCGCTCTGTTGAAAATGACTCGGGAGAGCGAGGCTCACGCCGAGCCGCAACCAAAGAGATCGCGTCATCTTCTATCCGGCTCAGCAGGAGCTTCGCCCTCCCGGAAGCACCCCATTTGGAAACAAACAAGAGCACTGACCAGTCGGCCAATCAAACCTGTGAACTGACTCGAACTTGTCCGATTACGATTGCAGTGCTTCGGCCACATCGGTGTTGTAAGCCGACATTCCTGGCAGCAGGCCAACCAGCATCGCCATGCCGATCAAGACGGGAATCACGACCAGTTCCATCAGATCAAACTGGAATGGATCAATCAGTAATCCACTTCGGGCTTCAATGATCGGGGCGGCGATGAAGACGAGTCCATGACCGATTGCCATTCCTACCAGTCCGCCGAGAACACACAGCAACAGTGACTCCAGCAGAATGATGGAGAAGACTGTCTGTCGGCGGGCTCCG
>DATMFC010000335.1:0-4284 GCA_035556335.1 Planctomicrobium sp.
GTGGACGACTCCTGATGAAGTGACGATCTGGCTGGCGGTGTTTTACCGGGATTAGGCAGGTTCAGTCTCTCCTGATTCTGGTCGATAGGTATAAAAACCTTGCCCGGTTTTGCGCCCGAGGTGACCGGCTGAGACCCGTTCACGGAGTGCTGGGGGAGGGGAGAACACTTGTTCTGAATTTTCTTTCTGCATCACATCGCACATGTGCATGACAATATCGAGCCCTGCTAAATCGGCTGTTTCCAGAGGTCCCATTTTCCAGCCGCATCCCAGTCGCATCGCTTTGTCGATGTCTGCCGCGCTCGCCTGTCCTGCTTCAAGAATGCGGATTGCTTCCATCATGGCCGCTCCCAGAATGCGGTTCACGATGAATCCCGGTTGTTCCCCTTTGACCTGAACGGGCTGTTTCCCAATCTCCTCCGCAAAGCTGGTCATGAGGGAGAGGGTTTCTTCATTCGTTTTTTCTCCCCGAACGATTTCAACGAGTGGCATTAATGGAACGGGATTAAAAAAATGCAGCCCACAAAAACGTTCGGGGCAGGAGGTTGCCGAAGCGAGAATCGTGATCGGAATGGCGGATGTATTGGACGCAAACGGGACATGACCCGGAACGAGTTGATCCAGTTGTGAGAAGAGATTCCGCTTCAGGAGTTCCTGTTCCGGGATCGCTTCAATCACCAGGTCTGTGTTGCTTGCTGCGGAGAGATCGGTTGTTGTCTTCAGGCGTGCGAGAATGGTATTCGGTGATTCCTGAATGCGTCCTTTTGAATGGAGCTTTTCCAGAGACCATCCAATTTGATCAATGGCCGACTGCAATACTGCGGCATTGAGATCGAACAACACGACTTGTCGTCCGGCGCAGAGAGTGACTTGTGCGATTCCCTGTCCCATCAGTCCTGCCCCGGCAATAAAGACGTTCTGAATCATGATCTTCCTTGTGTCGAAATAGCTGCCGGTGTGACGGGAACGTTGTCCTGAGTGAAAATCGCCAGGAAGCTCGCGGGGGTTCGTCCAAGCACTTTGACCCGATGCTCATTCATCGGGTCGAACAACAGTGAATCTCCCGGTCGAAGAGTCATGGCATCGCTCCCCACTGTGAACTCGATTCTGCCGGACAGGATGTAAATGAACTCCTGTCCGGAATGCCGAAAGGAAGGGCCTTCATCTCCGGGGTGAACGGTTAACAGAAACGGTTCGAACTGCTTATGGCGCATTTCCAGGCCGAGGGCTTCGTAGGCATATCCAAACTTGGATCCGTCGCGTGTGATGACTTTTCCTTTCCCTTTGCGTGTCAACACATAGGGGGGAGCGGCTTCCGACTCCATGAAAAAGTCGGCAACGCGAACTCCGAGGGCATCGGCAATCCGGATAAAGGTGGAGATCGGAGCGGAGACCTGGCCCGTCTCGATTTTGGATAAAGTCGATTTCGTCAATTCCGCTTTCCGGGCCAGCGCGGTCAGTGTGATGCCGGCGGCCGTACGCAATTGACGAATATTGATTCCAATGATATGTTCGTTCACAGGAAACATCGTATCTTTTAAAGAAACGACCGTCAATTCACCCAGAAGGCTGCCTGGGGAGACTGACGGTCGCAATGCCAGTCCCTTTATTCCGGTCAATCATGACAAAACCGATCTGGATTGTCGGCGCTAAACGAACTCCTCAGGGACGCTTTCTGGGGGGCCTGTCGCAGCAATCTGCAGTGGATCTGGCGGTCACTGCTGGACGTGCGGCATTGCAGGGGATCGCCCCAACGCTCGTGGAAAGTGTGATTGTCGGAAATGTCCTTGGAGCCGGTCTGGGAATGAACGTTGCCCGGCAGGTGGGGGTTTTTCTGGGACTACCAATCACGACTCCGGCCTATACCGTCAACATGATGTGTTTGTCCGGCTTACAGGCGGTCATGCTGGCCGCACAGGAGATCCGGTCAGGCAATTCCCGCATGGTGCTTTGCGGCGGGACCGAATCAATGTCTCGATCTCCCTACCTGATGAATCGGGTTCGGACTGGCCTGAAGTTCGGTCATGCGGAACTGGTCGATTCTCTTCTCTGCGACGGATTGACCGATCCGTTTGATCGAGAGCATATGGCCCTGACGGCAGAACGGGTTGCCGGGATGTATCAGATTTCCCGCGAGGCGCAGGATCAGTTTGCTCTCGCCAGTCAGCAACGTTATACCGCCGCACATCAGGCAGGGCGTTTTCAGGACGAGATTGTTCCCGTGAATGGAGTCATGCAGGATGAACAACCACGCCCTGACTCGACGCTGGAAGGACTGGCCAGATTGAAGCCGCAGTTTTCGCAAACGGGAACGGTGACGGCGGGAAATGCATCTGGCCTGAATGACGGAGCGGCGATGCTTGTTGTCTGCGATGCGGAGACGGGGGAACAGCAGGGACTGAAACCACTGATGATCATCCGCGAGATGGCTGCGATTGGCTGCGATCCGAAAATCATGGGACTTGGCCCAGTCCATGCGGTCCGGAAAATCGGCCGTCCCGTCGATGACTATGACATGGTCGAACTGAACGAGGCCTTTGCCGCGCAGTCGCTGGGGTGCATTCGTGAGTTGGATTTGGATGAATCCCGGGTGAATCCAGACGGAGGGGCCATTTCTCTGGGGCACCCTCTCGGGGCAAGTGGAGCACGTCTGCTGGTCCATCTGGCGCATCGACAACCCCGTCGAGGACTGGCAACACTCTGTGCCGGAGGAGGGATGGGAGGAGCCATTGTCTTGGAACGCCCTTAATTCGGATTTTGTTTTAATATATGAGAGAGAAGAAGAGACTCACGCAAAGGCGCTAAGAGATCCTATGACGCTGTTCTTTGTAATCACTGCTTCTTGAACAATGCGGATGATTCAGGAATATAAGATGCTATGACATGAATGAATAATAGTAAATAACGATGATAAGAGTTCGTTATTGATAGAAATATGTGCATGTATGGTTTCAGTTATCCTTCCCGGTTTCCTGAAATGAACTGCAATGAATTCACGCCAATCAGTAAACAAATTCTTTGCGCCTTAGCGCCTTTGCGTGAGCCTCTTCTTCCCTTCAAATGGTAACACCTTGACCGAAAGGGCGTCCGTTGAGTCATTCTCTTTCCGAAGAGCCGATGTTTTGCAGACCGGACTGGGTTCCTCGTCCAGAGCAGATTGAGAAGTCCAACATCGGCTGGCTGATGAGGCATCTGGGGGACAAAACTTATGAAGAAGTTTATGCCTGGTCGGTCCATCAGCGTGAAGAGTACTGGAAGCTGGTTCTCGAACGGGTGGGAGTCCGTTTTCAACGCCCTTATCATCAGGTTCTGGATCTGAGTCAGGGGATTGAACAGGCCAGCTGGCTTTCCGGGGCCATGCTGAATATTGTCGAAAGTTGTTTCAATGCTTCTCCAGAGAGTCCTGCCATCGTCCATCAGGTGCAGGGAGGACCGCTGCAGGCGATGACCTATGGCGAATTGGACGCACTCTCAGGCCGAGTCGCGTCGAATCTTTGCCGTTGTGGTTTCGAGAGAGGGGACGCCATTGCCATCCTGATGCCGATGACGGCCGAAGCGGTCACTCTCTATCTGGGAATCATCAAGGCCGGTTGTGTCGCCGTCGGAATTGCCGATAGTTTTCGGGTTCCTGAGATTGCGACTCGTCTCCGGATTTCTGCGGCCAAAGCCATTTTTACACAGGATGTGCTGCTTCGCGGAACGAAGACATTCCCGCTTTATACGAACGCGGTTGCTGCCGGAGCAGAGCGCGTGATCGTGATCCCGGCTCAAGGAGAACTGAGCGTCTCACTTCGTACACAAGACTGCTCCTGGCGCGAGTTCCTGGAATCGGATGAACCGTTTGTCTCTCTGCCGTCTGAATCAACGACTCCGACAAATATCCTTTTCTCATCCGGCACAACAGGAGACCCCAAGGCAATTCCCTGGAATCAGACGACCCCTATTAAATGTGCGGCGGACGCTCATTTTCATCAGGATGTTCAACCGGGAGATCTGATCGTCTGGCCGACCAACCTGGGTTGGATGATGGGACCATGGCTGATCTTCGCGAGTCTGATGAACCGCGCGACGATGGGACTCTATTCAGGTTCCCCCACCGGTCGTGAATTCGGGGAATTCGTGCAGAATGCAAACGCCACCATTCTGGGAGTGATTCCCAGTCTGGTGAAGACCTGGCGTTCCTCTGGATGCATGGAGGGGCTCGACTGGAGTTCGCTGAAACTGTTCAGCTCCACGGGGGAGTGCTCCAATGCCGACGACATGCGCTGGCTGATGAAATTCGCG
>DATMFC010000336.1:0-9305 GCA_035556335.1 Planctomicrobium sp.
CCCGGTCGCGACCGTCAACAAACATCTGGCGGACATGGCTCAGAACGTCCGCTGCGGACGATCAGGAACTGGTCTCCTCCTGGGGAGCAGCAATCCTGATCGGAATTATTGCATTTTCTCTCTCATCAGGCTTTGAGAAGCCGTACCACAATTTACCTCCCGCTTATCACGACGAGTTCAGTTATCTCTTTCAGGCGGAAACTTATCTTCAAGGCCGACTCTCGCTTCCGGGATTTGAACCGAAGCCGGAACTGTTCGACCAGATGCATGTGTTGAATGAAGGACGTTTCGCCAGCCGGTATTTTCCCGGTGTCGGCCTCTGGATGGCGCCGTTCGTCGCGATGGGAAACCCGATTCTGGGGCATCAACTGGCGCAGGCGATCTGCGCCATGCTCCTGTTCTGGATCGGGCGAGAGCTGACTGGTAACGGTGTCGGACTGCTGTCAGGCCTGTTGTTTGCCCTGTCCCCGGGCATGATCCTTTTCAGTACATTGTTGCTTTCGCATCATCCGACACTGGTCGGCTTATTATTGTTCCTCTGGGCATTCCTGAAATGGATGCGTTGTGGACACTCCGGATTACTGCCGGTCGCCGGTTCCGGATTAGCGTTTGCCATGATCTGCCGACCGATGACCGCGGCCGGATTCGGATTGCCGTTCGGTCTTCTCTTTCTCTTCTGGTGGTTGACCGGAAAGCTGGTTCATAAAACGACAAAGAAAATCATTTCCCATGCTCCCATTACAGAGAGCATGGAAATCAACAAGATCATGGAACGGCATTTCAAATCGGACATCATTCCGTTTCACTCCGGTCCGACGTTTGTGGAACGAACTGTCTCGGCAATTCTTCTGGGACTCCCGTTGATCATCGCCGGGCTCTTTCAAATGGAAACGCAACGGCAGATCACAGGTTCCGCGTTCCTCTCTCCTTATCAGCAATACACCGACATTTATACCCCGAGACATCGTTATGGATTTAATAATGTGACCATCGGGGAGCAGCATCTCGGTCCTAAGGTATTAGATAACTATGACCGCTGGGCTGAGAACCTGACTTCTGAAAAGGCGATCCAGAATGTCGGCACCCGTCTGCTTGCCAGTATGCGATGGACCTTCGGGATCATTCCATTAACAGCCAGCGTTCTCGTTGTTTTGTTCACACCAAAATTAGGGAACCGGAGATGGTGGTTTATCCCGGCCTCGATTGTCTCATTACATATCGTTCATATTCCTTATTGGTTTACTGGAATTATGGACTGGCATTATGTTCTGGAGACCGCGCCACTCTGGCTGCTGATCTTCGCCGAAGCCACTTCCCGGCTGGAGCGAACATGGGTCGAAACCGGTGCCTATGGATTACGTTTGTGGTGGCGACTGATGATCGCGACGGTTGTGGCCGTCAATCTCGTGACAGTCGTTCCCATCTGGCCAGGACGGCTGCCGCAGGGACTGGCAGAAGTCACATACCCACGGGGCATCTATGGACAGTTTCGCCAGCAGATTGAAGAACAGCGACAAGGGAAAGATGCGATCGTATTCGTGATCCCAGACCCTGCCGATCGACACATGGATTTGATTGTCAATCCCCCGACACTTGATGGACCAGTCCTTGTCGCTCGATTAAAGCATCGAAGTGAACTCGAGGCTTCCAGCAAGCTGTTTCCGGATCGCCTTCCCTTGCTGTACGACGCCGCACGCCGCCAGTGGGAACCAGTTTCTCGATCGACCCCCTGACCTGTTTGTGATTTTTGAACCATGCTGGTTGGCATCTTTTCCGATACTCACGATCACCTCGACAACATCCGTCGCGCGGTCGCGTTCTTTAATGAACGAGAGTGCCGTGCCGTTCTGTTTGCAGGGGATCTGGTCTCGACATTTGCCATCCCTCCACTACGACAATTGAACTGTCCGATTTATGGTTGCTTCGGAGATAACGAAGGGAACCGCATCGGTATACAGGGGGGATTTAAGATTATCGGACAAATTAAAGAAGCGCCGGCAGCATATACACTCGATGACAACACGCGAATTATCATCGCACACATGCCAAGACAGCTGCGCGATTGTCAGGGAGAATATGATATCGCCATCCACGGACATACTCATCGTCCATTAATTAAGACGGACGATAGCGGACGGCTTGTTATTAATCCTGGTGAGGCATCCGGCTGGACCTACGGTCAACCGACAGTTGCGTTATTAGAGACAACAACCCGACACGCGGAAATTATCCCGCTGGACACATCGACTCCACTCCCGACATGGGATCAGGAACGAAGATCCTGAAGCCTTCGGTTCAAGCTGCAGCGCGAGTTTGGCGAGTCTCCTCGACAGTCTGTCCGAGTCGGGCGAGCAACACTTCGGCACAGCGTTCCAGTCCCCCGGCTTCGACAACGGATCTCGCCAGTTCTTTGACTTCGAAACGGGCATCGGAGAGGCGAACAGGATCGGCCAGCCAGCCATTGAGAATTCGGGTCATCTCTGTGACATGGAGGCCCTGTTCCCGAATGCAGGGGAACTCCGGCATGATCGCGCGACCGGCGATCAGATTCGGGAGTGTCATGTACTTACAGGTGATGAGTAGTTTCGCGATAAACCACATCACGATTCCGCCACGATAAAGGACGACAGCCGGAGTTTTTCGGGCGAGTAACTCCAGACTGACAGAACCCGAGACCATCAGGCAACAATCCGCTGCCTCGATCACTTCAGACGTTTTTCCGAGATACAAGTCGAGCGGCAGCCCCTGACCATTTGCTTCGATCAGTTCACTGCAACGATCGAAATGCCATTGCTTATAACAGGCAACAGGGAAGCGAACATCAGGATGGAGAGCATGCAGTTCGCGGATGATGTTCAGCATCATCGGAAAGTTACGATTTACTTCCTGCTTACGGGAGCCCGGCAATATCGCCAGACGTCTCTCCGATCTGGATTTTAAAGTCGACAGCACATCCCGATCGAGAGGACGCTCCGCTACTTCATCGAAGAAGGGATGCCCGACATACTCGACGTCAATCCCCCGATCGCTGTACCACTTCGCTTCGAACGGCAGGACTGACAACACGCAGTCCACGTAGCGACGCACCTTCTTGATGCGCCATCCGGCCCATGCCCAGAGTTGCGGGGGACAATAATAGTAAACTGGAATACCGGCCTTCTTCGCGGCCTTGGCAATCCACCAGTTGAAACCGGGAAAGTCGACGAGCAGCACCGCATCCGGGCGTTCCCGTTCGAAGTAGGCACCGGCCTGTTTGTAGAGATTCCAGAATTTTCGAATCAGTGGGAGAACCGCCATGATCCCCATGACGGCCAGATCGGTCAGGCGAAACAGTTGTTCCTGCCCGGCCTCTTTCAGCTCCGTTCCACCGAAACCACTCACTTGCAATTGAGGATGTCGTTTACGGAGTTCATGGACCAGTTGAGCGGCATGTTGATCACCGCTCGGTTCTCCGGCTGAAATAAAAATACGCATCACGTTCCCGCGTCCGTGCGGACAGTTAATGTCAACAGAAGCAGCATCTCAGGAATGCTGCAGCGTGAAACAGTACCCCGCTGACGGGAATCGAGCAATCGCAATTCCGCCAGCGGCTGATTCTGCCGGTCTCTGGCAGCTTTTGCCGATGTTCTGTAATCTTTTATTGCAATTGAACTTCGATCATTACCCAGCGGCTGTTCTGACAGAAAAGGCCAGAAATGCAGAATTTTCAGCACTCTGATGTGACTCGACGGGGGTTTCTGCAAGCGGCAGCTTTAGGAGCGATGACATCGGGTCTGGCTGCATCGGGACTCACTGCAAGTGCCGCCCAGCCGATCGTGAGAACAGGGAAGCCGTACTTCAAACTTTCCTTGGCGGCCTACTCTTTCAACCGTCAGCTCAGCCGTTTCTGGCCGCAGCCAACGAACAAGCCGGGCACGATGACGCTGTCGGACTTCATCAATTTCGCCGCCGGTCAGAATGTCGACGCGGTGGAATTGACGAGTTACTACTTCCCCAATCCACTCGCCTCAGCCGACCTGATTGCACTTAAAGAACAGACTTTTCGCCTCGGGCTCGACATCTCCGGAACCGCCATCGGGAACGATTTCTGTCTTCCTGCCGGGGAGAAACGAGACGAACAACTGGCACTGTGTCGCCAGTGGATTGACCATGCCGCTGACCTGGGGGCTCCGGTCATCCGTATTTTTGCAGGAAAGGTTCCCAAGGGGGATCAGGAAGAAGCGGCCATCGCCCGGTGTGTGGAAGGGATCAACGCATCACTTCAACATGCCGCAAAACGAGGAGTCATCCTGGCTCTGGAGAACCATCACGGTATCACCGCAACCTCTGACCAGATCCTGAAAATCGTGGAACAGGTCGAGCCCTCCCCCTGGTTCGGGATCAACTTTGACAGCGGCAATTTTCATACAGCCGACCCGTATGCCGACCTCGAAAAAATCGCTCCGTATACGGTCAACGCTCAAATCAAACTGGTCATGAAATCTCCCGACGGCAAGAAATCTCCGGCCGATCTGAAGCGAGTTGTTTCGATTCTGCGACAGGCGAATTACCGCGGATACATTGTTCTGGAGTATGAAGAGCCGGAAGATCCGTACGTCGAAATTCCCAAAGCTCTGGACCGCCTCCGTGAACTGATTGGGTGACGAAAAATTGTGATGTGGAGACCGTGTTGTTTCTCAAAGTGATCTTCGAGAAACAACCCACGTGACAATATCTTGCAGGATTGATTTTGTAAAATTTACAAGGGGCACCGGCATGGGCAATGCCATTTCGTTCGTTCTGTCATGTTGTCTCCTGTTCTCAACGCCTCTCATCGCCTGGGGACAACCTGACGGGTTTGAAGGAGCCGTTGCCAAAACCAGAGCCGAGGCCCTGTATGTTCCGATCCTGCAACCTGCCGCTCAGGGACATTTTCCCAAGAAGACCAAGCTTCAACAGTTAGACGATCTCGAGTTCACTGGCCCGCAACCGTCTCATCCGTTTGTGCTCGGAAACTTCATTTCGGATGCGGAATGGGGAATCGTGAACGGAGGTCTACAGGTCATCTCCGGGAAAAATTCTGCATTACAGATTGCCTGGGCCAATGAATTTCGACTGGAAGGAATCATTGAGCAAGCAGGGCTGGGAGGCTGGTTTCTCCTTCTTGGCTGGGATGAAGGCCGGGGAATTGCCGTTCACAATGTCACGATGAAAGAGAGTGGCAGCCCCTGGTTCATCACGGAATTTCGAGGAGGCAAGGCGATTGAAGGACGGACGCAGGAGTTTCCCTATTACGAATGGAAGGGAGAACAACCGTTTCAAGTGCAGGTCTCCGATTCCAAATTGTCCTTCAATATCGGACGCCACCGACTCTTCGTCGAACAACCGATTGACGGTTATGGACCGGGTCAGGTGATTATTGGAACGTACGACACCCGTTATGGGCCTCGTCCGTTACGAATCAAATCCTTGAAAATTCAGGCACTGAAACCGTCAAAGTGAAACGGCTTCAGAATTCTTCCTGTGAGTGATCGACGAGAATCTCCAGTAGTTTGGGGTGTCGTCCCAAGGGGGGACAAAGCCGACAGGGGATGTCTGGATGTCTGGTCTGAAAATCCTGTCGGGCCTGTTCGAGATCATCGACGACATGTGCTCCGGGAGAAAGAAAGTACGGCAGGATGCGGATCGACTCCGCTCCGAGACTGACACATTTCTCCAGCCCTTCCGGAATGGTTGGACCCACCACCTCCAGATAGGACACCTCCACAATCGCCGGCGCGACCAGTGGACGAAGCTGTTCGGCAACCGTCACCAGTTCGGCGTTGGCTTCCGCCCGTCGGCTGCCATGAGCAATCAGTAAAATGGCGGAAGTCATTTTTTGATGCTCCATGTTGGTCCAATGCAGGCCGCAAAAAGCTTTCTGACCGTCGTTTCAAAACGAGATGTTTCGGTGTGGCCCGCTTTCTGAATTCAGTAGAAGAATTTGAAACACTGAGGCACAGAGGTTCACAGAGAGTTTCAGGATCGTGCCATGTCACGGCCTGGAATCAGAGTTGCTTGAGTGGTTCGGGGTTCGTTGGCCGCTCTCGTTTTGGCTCTTCAACACCAATTTTTGAATATAATACGGTAAGTGTATTCCTCTGTGCTTCTCCGTACCTCTGTGTTTTCAATCTTCTCGCCGTTGACGAATTCGACGATCTCATCGGTCGTGACATATCGCTCACGCCGCATGACGGCGGAGGATGTTCAGGACCCGTTCGAATTCTTCGTTGCTGGAGAACGGGACGACAATACGTCCACTCTCTTTGGCCTGAAGGTGAATTTCAACTTTGACCCCCAACATGTCGCGCAGTTGTGACTCCAGTGAATCGACGTGATGCGTCCGGTAAGACTCCGGCTGTTGCATCGGAATCGTCTCTGGAACCGTGTTCGTCACACCGGAATGTTCCTCTGTCAAAGCTGCGACTGCCGGTGCTGGTTCACTCTGTTCTTCAGCAGTCACCGGAGCAGGTGCGTTTGTCTCCTGAACCGATTCGACCACAGTGGTGGGGACTGGTGTCGCAACAGGTTCGACGTCGGCTTTCGGAGCAGGGGTGTCTCGTCCGAGGAGTGTCTTCACCGCGGCTTCGACGGCGCGAACGGTCAATTGTTCTGCCTGAATACGCCCGGCCAGTTCGATCTGATCTGCTTCGGAAAGGGAGAGCAATGCCCGGGCATGACCGGCGGTCAGACGTCCAGCATTCAGCGCGTTCTTGACAGGAGCTGACAGTTCGAGAAGCCGGAGCATGTTGTTGACCGTCGACCGGTTCATACTCAACTGCTTCGCCAGTTCCTCAATCGTGCATTCGAACTGTGTCAGATAGTCTTTGAACGCCTGCGCCTTTTCGAGATCGCTCAGGTCTTTTCGTTTGAGATTTTCTTCCAGCGCGAATTCACACGCCGTCTTATCGATAACATCAACGACCCGGCAGGGAACAGAGGCCAGTCCTGCTTTCTGGGCGGCCTGCCAGCGACGCTCTCCGGCGATCACCTGAAAGCCGCTTCCCGCCACTTCCCGAACAAGAAGTGGTTGCAGAATTCCGTGTTCACGAATACTTGAAGCCAGCTCTCCAAGAGCTTCGGCATCGAATTGCTGACGCGGTTGGAACGGATTCGGGGAAAGCTGATTGGTCGGAATCTGGCGCAGTTCGGACGTCAGTTCTTCGTTTGTTTCGGAATGAGCGGGGCCGTTACCCCCGAGCAAGGCAGAAAGTCCACGACCAAGGCGACGGGGAGGAACGTTTGGGGAAGAATCACTCATAATATTGTCCGTCTCCATACAGACGCAGTGCTGTGTCCAGCCTTAATCTGCGTGTTCACCGAGCGGTTCCGCGACTCGTTGGCCGCTCTCGTGCTGGTGTTTTAACGCAAGATTCAGTGTGGACATTCCAGTAGTTTCAAAGGCAAAATCATCAATTGCAATCGTCAGCTCAACAAGGCCTGTTGGAACCTTGTGAATCCATTCTCTGATAACTTCGACCCGATCAGGGAGCCGACTCCATTCTCCTGATCCACTGTCCTTCAATCTTTCCTTGTTTACGGAGTTTTCCGGTCAGAGCGATCGTCCCGGTTGTTTGCGTAGTCTGGGAGGGCAGGTGTCTGAGGTCACCGCAGCATCAACAGAGACAACTTCGTTCCTCCCCAGAGTAAGGTCAATCCGCAAACAACACTCAAACTTACATACAACGCGGCGATTCCGGGTTCACCACGTTGCAGCAACGCCACTGTTTCCACGCCAAATGCCGAGAAGGTTGTGAACCCTCCCAGCAGTCCGACGAAAAGGAACACTCGGGCTTCCTCCGAAAATTGTCCCTGCTTCGCCATGACTCCCAACAGGATTCCGGCGACCAGGCACCCGAGGAGATTGACTGCAAATGTCCCGGTGGGAAACCTCCAGCCTGGGGTGAGTTGAAGGATCCCGACGCTCAACAGATAGCGAGCAATGGCCCCCAGCCCTCCTCCCAGACCAATCAATAATAATGTTTTCATCAGTGAGATTCCGGGATCTTCCGGTTCGGTGCCGGTCAAGCGGAAGGATCGACACCAGACAGGAGAGGGGTTATACGGCACTCACTGCGATCGGGTCCAGACCTGAATTTTGACGGGAGGATAGGCAGCACATTCACTGGGAGTCATGGAATCCAGCAACACCAATGGGCTGGGGGCATAGTCAAAACTGGCCACCAGACGGATTCGTTCCGGTAAGTTTTCCAGTTCTTGAGCGGCGTCCCAGGCGTGTGGTCCGGTGATCAGATAGGTGGGAACGTCAGACACTCCTGTCGACGAGATGAGGGGAGCGGTCGTTCCGATCGGTTGGATCACGAGCTTTTGAGGGTCACGAGCCAGGTGGAAGAACAGTCCCGGCTCTCCGTAGACGGCGACGAGTGCCTGACCTTCCTGTCGTGACACTCTTGGATTTTCGACGAGATCCTGTCGAATCGCCGCACTCGCCAGCGCGGCGATCTCTTTGAATTGCAGTCGTGATTCGAGTGCCACCGGAGTAAAAAAATGGGGGAGTATCGCCAGTGTGACGACGATTCCAACCGCCACTCCCCCTCGCCAGATTCGTTGACTTCGGCACTCTTCCGGAGGAGTGGCGGATGAAGTCGTTCCAATAACTCTTCGCAAAATCTGCTCGACTCCGCATCCGGCTCCGATGCTCAGGCCAACCAGCAAGGGAAGAATGAGACGAGGATAGGGGCGGTACATCGGCGTCGCGAAGAGTAACCCGAGGATCCATGCGATCAGGATCCAGTGTCCCAAGGTGAACCGTGTTTCCTTTGAGCGTGGAGAGAGCAGCGTCAGAACGACGGCCGTTACAGTCAGCAGGAGAAGAACCGGCAACGCTCCCCCCCACCAGCAGAGTCCAGCCAGGACGGTTCCCAAACCGAGCACGATCATTGCTCTGATGTTGTCCCATGGGAGCGGTTGCCCATCGCTGGTTTTCACTCCCCAGCCAAGTGGAAGAGTGAATGCGAACAGAAAGCCGGATGCCGTGAGCCAGCCTGAGTAGAACCGATCCACTTGCAGGTGACGTTGAATGGAGTCAAACCAACCGGAGGGGCCGACGACGTACCCGGCATGATTGGTGGCAACAGCGGCATAGCCTCCGGTGGCCTGCAAGCCATTCAGACAGGGGAGCCACAACAGAATCGCCAGAGTGGTGATCACGAACCATTTCACAAGGGCCGGTTGTGTCTGTTTCCAGTTGCGGGTTCCCAAGACAAACCATCCGGCGATCCCTGCACCGAGAATCGCGAGTGGAAGCCAGCCGTTGTACTTCGTCC
>DATMFC010000337.1:0-2995 GCA_035556335.1 Planctomicrobium sp.
GTGTCGGGAGCCAGTCCAACCCGGAAACGATTCCGTTCATGACTTCTCCCGCTTTGAAATGACCCGGCCAGCGGGCCACGCACGGGACTCGGAACGCTCCCTCCCAATTCGTGTCTTTTTCGGAACGGAACGGAGTCGTCGCCGCGTCCGGCCAGGTGAAGGCGTTGGGGCCGTTGTCGGTCGTGAAAATGACGATTGTATTGTCGGCGATCTTGAGATCGTCGAGTTGCTTGAGCAGCTTGCCGACGTTCATATCCATCTCGATCATACCGTCGGCGTACTCGTTCCCCGGCATGCCGCTCTGTCCGCGCATCGATTCCCGCACGTGTGTGAAAATGTGCATGCGAGTGAAGTTCATCCAGACGAAGAACGGCTTTTCTGCTTTGGTCTGTCGGTCGATGAAGTCCATACAGGCAGCCGTCGTTTCGTCGTCGATCGTCTCCATTCGCTTGCGGTTCAATGGCCCCGTGTCTTCCGTTTTGCCGTCAGCGGAGCACTTGAGAACGCCACGAGGTTGATACGACTTGACAAACGCAGGATCGTCCTTCGGCCAGTAGGGTCGCTCCGGCTCTTCCTCAGCGTTCAAGTGATACAGGTTCCCAAAGAACTCATCGAATCCGTGGTTTGTTGGCAGGTATTCATCCCGGTCTCCCAGATGATTCTTGCCGAATTGTCCGGTGGCATACCCCAGTGGCTTGATGGCTTCGGCGATTGTGATGTCTCCCTTCTGAAGCCCGACCGTGGCGCCCGGGATTCCGACTTTCGACAATCCCGTACGCAGACAAGCCTGCCCGGTGATGAACGTCGAACGTCCTGCCGTGCAACTGTTCTCCGCGTAATAATCGGTGAACAGCAGTCCCTCCTTCGCGATCCGGTCGATGTTCGGCGTTTTGTAGCCGACCAGGCCATGTGTGTAGGCACTGAGGTTCGCTTGTCCGACGTCATCTCCGAAGATGACCAGAATGTTCGGTTTTTGGCCTGCCTTCTCAGGGGACTTTGCAGGCTGATAGAACGCGATCGTCCGGGAAGCGGTTGCCGGTTCCGACAAGACGGAACGACACCCGGTTTCCCCCGTGCAGCAGGCGGACCTGGGAAGTTCCGGCTCGGTCGGGGAGACGGTCGTCGAAGCGGTCGCCGAAGAAGGCCAGTGCCAGTCCCCTTGTGCGGCAAGAGCCCCCCCGACGGCTCCGATCGCCACCGCCATCAAGAGGGGAAATTTTTTGAAAGTCATGTTGATGCCTCCCAGAACGGAATGCCCGTGTGATTGTGTGAAACCTTGGTCTGAACGGAACTCTGACGTCAATGGACTCGATGTGTGAACCGGGGCGACTTCTTGAACTCTGGTCACTGAGTCGTTGCCGACAATACGCATCGGAACCCGACATGAGACATCCCCGTATCGGGGGCGCAGCCATGCCGGGCGCTGGGGCGGTATCTCAGGCAATACGATTCATGACACAGGAACGAACCTCCTTTCTGGACTCGTAAAGTAGCATGGGGTTGAGTGGGATCATGTGTCTGATTCGGTCCTGTCGGATTCCTGACGATTTCCTGGCGGGCCAGCCGAGGATGAAACCCCCGGTCGTACCAGTCGGAACACCATTCCCAGACGTTGCCCGCCATGTCATACAAGCCATAACCATTTGGTGAAAACGATTTCACCGGAGCTGTCCGCAGAAAACCATCCACCTTCGTATTCCGATGGGGAAACTCTCCTTGCCAGAGGTTGGCGGGGAGATGTTGCTCTCCGGGAGGTTCCGCTCCCCAGACGAAGTCTTGCCCTTCCAGGCCGCCACGCGCCGCGAATTCCCATTCCGCTTCCGTCGGCAGACGCTTGCCCGCCCAGTGGGCATAGGCGGCGGCATCGTCCCAGGAGACCTGAACGACAGGATGCTCTTCCCGGCCTGTGAGATCACTCCCGGGACCTTCGGGATGTTGCCAGTTTGCTCCGGGCGTCCACTTCCACCATTGCCGAATGTCGTCAAGGGGAACGGGCTGATGCGGCGGATCGAAGACCATCGATCCTGCAACGAGCATTTCTGGTGACGGAGGGGGTGTTCCGGCCGGAACCTGATTCATCACCTCTTCCAGCGTCGGGGCCTTTTCGGCGGTGGTGATATAGCCGGTGGCGTTCACGAATTCCCGGAACTGGGCATTCGTCACCTCACACATATCCATCCAGAAGCCATCCAGATGAACCCGATGTGCCGGTGTTTCATCAGACCAGCCGAGCGGGGAGTTCGTTCCGAACTCGAATTTTCCTCCGGCAATCCAGACCATTCCGACCGGAGCATCCGAAGAAGATGCCCGTTTGACGATCGCTGACGACGGACCAGAAACAGCAAGAGTTTGACTCCATCGGACCAGGGCATATGTCCCCCCGAATGCAGCCGCGCCAATCAGAACGTAAAGAAGCCGCATCATGCTGTCATCACATTCCTCAAAGATGTCATGGGACGATCAAGAGAAAGACTCTGAGAGACCAGAACGTCGTCATCGGCCTTATCCTGTTTTGAGGTTTCACGGGTGCGCAAATGAAAAGTTTCGGGCTGATCCAGATCCGACCTGGCTGCATGGTATCAGAAAATGCAGATCCGTTCATCGAGCGGTCGTGCTCATTTCAGCTCATTTCTTCCACTCCCCAAAATGGTCACATGCGGGATTTGAGCATGGCAAATCAACCGGAAAGAGTCCACTCGCTCGCGCTTCGCACTGGGGTGAATCCACTCATGAGAGAGCGAGAACAGGGATGAACAAACCAGGATTTTATTTCAGGACTAATCCTTTTAGGGCGTGTGGACAATTGACGGGAGTAAACATGAAGGAATGAATCTCACGCAAAGGCGCCAAGGCGCAAAGGATCTCCGATGACGCCTGTTCTTGTTTGTGTGGAGATGTGATTCATTCAAGCCCCACAATCCAATGAATCCATTGTGATCATCATCAAAGCAAGAACCCGTCTTGGAAACGTAATCTGATCATTCTCCTTCAATCT
>DATMFC010000338.1:0-3529 GCA_035556335.1 Planctomicrobium sp.
TTCGGCCTATCTGCATCAGTTCACCTGCGGCAAATACCACCGCATCTGGACCCGTCTCGGGGAGAAAACACTCCTCGTCGATGATGACAAACAACACGCCTTCCGTGTGGAACAACTGAGCAGCGGCACCAAGGAACAGGTGTTCCTGTCCATTCGTCTGGCCATGATTCGAGACTTCGCCCGCAATGGAACAGAACTCCCGATGGTGCTGGACGACGTCACTGTGAACTTCGACCAGACCCGACTGGAAGCGGCCGCGAAAACCTTGCTGGATGTCTCCAGTCAGGGACAGCAGATTCTCCTGTTGACCTGCCATCTCCATTTTGCTCAGTTGTTCCAGCAGCAAGGGCACGAACCCATCTGGCTCCCGGCCTTGAGGGAATCACAATGGCAACCCCGTTAGGCTCCCTGTCACATAATAAGAAGAGGAGACTCACGCAAAGGCGCCAAGGCGCAAAGAAATCAGCATGACGTCGTTTTTTGTGGTGACGGTTTTCGAACGATGTCGATGGGACAGGAACCACGAATGGGACGAATCAGACGAATGAGATGCAATAAAACTCGCTGACGAAAACAGTGAAGGTAGAGTCAGACCATTCTGATATGAAATTTCATTCATGTCCCCCTGAACCAGAAGAGATGAATTCGCATAAAGCATGGATCAAATCCTTTGCGCCTTAGCGCCTGCGTGAGTCCTCCCCCCTGTCTTTCACGACAATGGGTGTTGACACATCGCCATCACACGCTGTAATGAATTCAATGATCTGTGACGCGACGGAACGCCGACGGGAATCATGACACACTCGGTCAATCAGCCAGAACGGATTCTTTCACGACGTGCCTGCTGGTACGTCGCGATTCTCGTTCTATTGAGTGGCTGTTTCTCGACCCGGAATCAAACTGCCCAGCTTCCCTCGAAGTATGAAATCGAATCCGGGGATCTCATTATCCGGTCTGATCTGAAGATCAAATCAAACGACCCGATGCTGGAAGATCTCCGCAACATCCGCCGGGAACTGGCAGACACTCTTCAGCTCCCTCCGCCGACTCGACCGGTGGTCATTCATCTCTTCGCCGATGAAGAACGTTACTCACAATACATGCAGAGCCGACATCCCAATCTGCCGGCGCGACGCGCGTTCTTCATTGGGTCGCCGACGGAACTGGGAGTGTATGCTCACTGGAGCCCGAATGTCGGGGAAGACTTGCGTCATGAATATACGCATGGCGTGTTGCATGCTTCCTTGCGAACGGTTCCGCTCTGGCTCGATGAAGGGCTTGCGGAATACTATGAAACCCAGACCGATATGCCGGGGCGTCTTCACCGCGAACATACGCAGAGACTGGCGATTGCTCTGAAGAACGGCTGGCAGCCGGATCTTGCGAGACTCGAAAAGCTGGATGAAGTGGGCCAGATGGGGCGCGCCGATTATCAGGAATCCTGGGCCTGGATTCATTACCTGCTACATGACGCTCCCGACGGTCGGGCCTTGCTGGTGGATTACTGCAATGAATTGAGAACCACGACAAAACCTCCTCGATTTTCCGATCAGGTGGCTGAACTGTTTCCGGATGCGGATCAACGGCTGGCCTCTTACATCACACTCTCGCTCACCAATCATGGCCGGGTCTCACATGTTTCCGGCCAGCAGATTCAGCGAACCGCTGCCAGGCAATGATCCTTTTTGAGTGGGATCATCGCGGCTGAACCAGTTCCAGCAGAGAGATACTGTCTGAGCGATGAATGAGCAGAGAGTTCTTGAGTAACATCAAGTCTCCCCCGTGAATTCCGGTTAATTGTCTGAGTGGAATTCGTTTCTCAATCTCTCCGGCGGCGAGTCCGATCTGCCAGAGTTCATCACCCGTCGGCCATAAGAGTGAACCGTTCATCATCACTCCCCGACCGACTCCCTGTAACCCCGGGGAAGCAGGGGCCAATCGCCATGTTTCCTTGCCAGAGTTGACATCCATCGCCATCAGCGACTTCCCGGAAAGAATCATGTTTCCCTGAGTTTCTCCCCACAGAAACGTGAGATGCACAGGCAGAACCCGACTGAACAGCAGGGTTCCTCCGGTTCGTTCCCAGATGTCCAGCTGCGATCCGCATAAGCGAACCAGATGAGTCTCCGTTACCAATGTTTCAAGTGTGCCTCTGTCATTACTGGACGAAGCAACTTCAAACAACCGTTCGCGAATGATGGAGTCATGAATGATCAACTCAATTGCATTCTGACCGGTGATTACGAACAGTGACGCACCAGACTTCTGTAACTGCACGGTGTCAAAATCTCCCTGCAGATTGAGGACCGGATGCGACCAGATCCGATTGCCGGACGAATTGAGTGCGGCGCATCTCCACCCTTTTTGAGGATGATGGAGCAGAATGAAGACCTCATCCCCCTTAACAAGAGGAGCCGAGGCGAACGACCAGTTTTGTTCGTTCATCAGTTCCTCGGAAGATTGACGCCACTCCAGCCGTCCTTGTGCTGTCAGGTTCAACGACACCAGTTCCAGGGGCGTCAGTCTTGTTCCCAATGACGTGCCGGGAACAACGGCAGTCCAGTAAGTGGAGCCTCGAATTTTATGAACTGTTCCAGCGGATGGTTTTGAATTCGATTTTTCCGGAGCGAAAATGCTTTGCAACAGATAACCGAAATCGTTTTCACCGACCGGCCATGCCGGGAGTCCTGATGAAAGATGCAACCCGTGAACTCCCGTGGAGTCGCTCAACAGCAGGAGATCGTCTTCAGTGGAAGTAGAGACTTTGGTTTCTTCCGGCAGGGGAATCGACCAGCCCACCCGTCGGACTTCCGGCAAGGATTGCTGTCGATGAACAACACCGTTCTGATCCGACTGCGAGAACGCCATTGAAGAGAAGACCTGTATCGTCAGCAGAGCGACAACACCGATCAGACGATCCCTGAAAAAATTCGGGAAGATGATAGACATGGTCACAATCTCCCCACATTACCAACTGACAGCCACCTTTTTGGCAATGGCCCGGGCTTTGATTTCTTCGGCCAGACTGGTGTGAACAGGAATGCCGTCTTGGTTGAAGTGTTCGGAGGTGGCCGCTCCGCGATCACCGGGAATCCGTACCGGTTCATTGGGATCGATTGCTGGCAACGCACGAATTTTTTCCAGCGACGATTTCACTTCCTGATTGAACTTCTCGACATCGCAAAAGTGGGAAGGGGACATCGCCAGAAAGAAGTGCTGCGAATCCTCGGCGTCGGTGTCTCGCGTTTTATGAATCGGCATCCAACCGTTACACAGCGGTCCGGCCAGAATCGAACAGAGCATGGAGAGCCCGAATCCCAGAGTTCCGCCTGCCGGAGCCATTGCCACGGCATCCGAAAGCTGACTGGTCGGTTCTCCCTGATGATCAAACAACAATCCATCCGGAATGGGAACCCCATAACGCTGCATCAGACGCAGCTTTCCCCACGATTCGAGTCCACAGGCACTGTCGAAAACGATGGGAAACTGCTCCTGAAGCGGAATTGCATAAGCGAAAGCACAGTTTCCG
>DATMFC010000339.1:0-11359 GCA_035556335.1 Planctomicrobium sp.
GAGATGAAGCTCTGGAAGTCTCGGGGGTGAGTCACTTTCTTGAACACATGGCGTTCAAAGGGAATGAGGAATTTTCAGCTGATGACGTGAACCGGATCTTCGACGAGGTGGGGGCGAACTATAACGCCAGCACAAGTGAGGAAGTGACGATCTACCACGCTGCCATTTTGCCGGAGTATCTCGACCAGACGATGAAGCTCCTCACCGCCATGATGCAGCCAAGCCTGCGGGAAGAGGATTTCGAAGTTGAGAAGAAAGTCATTCTCGAAGAAATCGGCATGTACGACGACATGCCGTCGTTCAGTGTGTACGAACAGGCGATGCTGCGGCACTTTGCAGGGCACCCCCTGGGACAACTCGTTCTGGGAACCCGTGAGAGTATCGCGGCATTAACCGCACAACAGATGCGGGATTATCACGCCATTCGATATGGAGCCGCAAATCTGGTTCTGGTGGCTGCCGGAAACTTCCAGTGGGATCATCTGGTCGATCTCTCACAAAGTCACTGCGGCAACTGGACGCGAGGAACTCCCGGCCGAAACCAGACGGAAGCCTGCCCGGTGACATCACGATCATTCCTCGTTCGGGACGAAATGCATCAGGAACATGTCATGCAGTTAGGTCGGGCACCGGCCGGTCAGAGCGATCTCCGATACATCGCGGAGATTGTGGCCAGCATCGTCGGAGAAGATGGAAGTGGCCGTCTTTACTGGGACCTGGTGGAATCGGGAGACGCTGAGAGTTGCGACCTTGGTTACAACGACTTCGACGGGAGTGGAGCGTGGATGACTTATCTCTGCTGCCAGCCGGAACAGACCGAAGCCAATCTGGAACGAATGGATCAGATTCTTGCTGAATTCAATCGAACCGGTCCTACTCGAGATGAGTTCGAACTGGCAAAAACGAAGATTGCGTCTCGTATCGTTCTTGGAAACGAGCGTCCACTCGGGCGATTCTCTGCGCTGGGAGGAAACTGGCTCTCGCTGCATCAATATCGAACGGTGGAAGACGATCTGAAGACGTTAAGGTCACTGACACTGAACGACGCTCGAACTCTGCTGGATGCCTATCCTCTCACACTTCAGACCACCGCCGGACTGGGGCCCTGCGACCTGTCGTCATGACTGTGCGGCATTCCGTTACATTTCGGCTTTGGCTCTGGATTGTGACCTGTTAAGATAATCACGTTGATCAAAAGAGGCGACTTTTTCTCCACAGCGTTCCTCTGGCGAAAAGCAAAATTTTCAGAGTTCTTCATCCCCGGATCCGCCCGCACATGGTTGAGCAGATTGTTCCAGGAACCTGATGAGTTCTCCCAATCAGATATTGCCGTTCACACAAGTCTCTCGCCGTGGCTTTCTCGCTGCTGGAGGAGCCGGGGTCGTGGGATTGTCATTGAAGTCGTCTATTGCGGCGCGCGCCGGTAAGAACGGAGCCGTCATCCAGATCATGCTCAATGGGGGAGCAAGTCATCTGGAGACGTTCGACCCCAAGCCGCATGCACCTCGAGAAATTCGGGGACCGCTCCATTCCATTGCCACGCGAATTCCGTCTGTCCGCTTTTCAGAATGTTTGCCGCAACTGGCAGATCGGGCAGACCGTCTGGTGATTGTCCGTTCGTTATTTCATGAAGCGGCCCCAATTCATGAAACGGGTTGCCAACTCCTGCAAACCGGACGACTTACCACACGTCATGAAATCCCGCTTCCCATCGGCATGACGCTGCTCGAAAAACAGCAAGGGAACAGTCGGTTTCCGGTGGCAATGGAAATCCGGCGGTCTGGTTCCACACCGAATCATTACTCCCCGGACCGGCCCTTCGGTCAGCTTCCCTGTCCGTTCGACCTGCATCAGGCCGGGGTGAATCTTCCTGATTTTCACAAGGTTGCACCAAGTATCCGTGACGCCTACGGAACGGGGGAATTTGGCAAGCGATTCTGGACCGCGGCCCGACTCGTGGAATCGGGCAGTCGTTATGTTCTCGTGAACACGTTTGACGAAATCGAGGGACATCGTACCTGGGATGCACATGGAGACCAGACTGTCGGTCCCGCGACGATGTTCGATTATCGGGATACACTGGGACCTCAACTTGATCGGGCTCTTTCTGCCTTGCTGGACGATTTACAATCAACCGGACTCTGGAATCAGACGCTGATCATCTGCGCCGGTGAGATGGGACGTGCTCCGCGGCTGAACGAACAGAACGGCCGTGATCACTGGACTCAAGCCTGGTCTGGTTTGCTTGCTGGAGGAATGCTTGAAGGAGGACAGGTGATCGGAGAAACGGACGAACATGGAGAATCCGTTCTCAACGATCCGTTCCCACTCTCTCAACTTCCTGCAATGGCGATGGAGTTTCTGGGAGAATCTTCTGAAAAACAGGAAGCAACGTAAGGTGCGTTGCGACTCTCCCTGCCACTTTGCGTCGACTTAGAGCCGCGAACAAAACCTCTCGAACGATAAAGATTTCCTTTCCGCGAGCGGATCAGGGTCAGTTTTGTTAGGGGTTCTTATTCTGGAATCACATCTCCCAGAACGAGAATCTGTCCGACAAAGAGATTGGTTCCCTGATACTTTGGTTCTTTGAGTTCCTTTTCCGGATCTTTCAGACGAAACGCGACCGGTTGTCGATCCGGCTGTTCCGGGTGAACTTCCACAATAGCCGTATGCACTTCATTCGGATCAAGTCCTGCGGCCACATTCAGAGTCGCAATTCGATGATAGGTGCAATAGCTGTCGAATCGGGGGATCAGCTTGTTTCCCTGTTTTCCGTCGACCGTCACAATCATCTGCCCTCCGTTCGGGCCGACGAGATCGTAGAGTCGTAATGTTGAACCTCGAAACTTGATGGTGATCTTGCTCCCCGGTTCTCCGGTGTGCCAGATCGTTCCCAGACGTTTGCCGAACGATTTTCCCAGTCCTTCAGACTCCGGAATCTGCTCCCATTTTCCGGAGAGCATCGACTCTGCAACAGGAACCATTTTCGCGGCCTGCCAGTGATCGGCCACAAAACTCCCGGTGAGTTGCTTCGCATGATCGACGGGAGTTTCACTGGCGGCTTCAATCTGTGGCCAGGTTTCAACGATGACATCTTTATAGATTTCATGACCTTCATCCAATGGATGGACTCCATCTGAAGAGAAGCGAATGATGCCCGCTGGTGTCGGTTCGTCCTGCTTGTAGACCAGTTTGCCAGCCTGTTGCAGTTCTACGACCCGCTTTGAAAAGTTGATCGACGGGATGCCGTAGTAATCGGCCAGCAGTTCCATGGCTGAGGCAGATCGGGGGCATTCTCCGTTGTCGAGAAACTTTTCCTGTCCCACCGCGAAGGTATAAACAAAGCAGATGTCGGTTTCCGGATTGTGTGCCCAGGTCTGCCGCACGATCCCTTCCATGGCACGCCAGATCTGGTCTGGAGCCGCGCCACCATCGTTCACTGCAAACTCGACGAAGAGTAAATCCGGGTTGTGGCTCAGTGCATCACGTTGTACTCGAAACACACCGAGATCACTCCCGGTCCCTCCGATGGCCGCATGAATTTCTTCCACTTTGGCGGTCGGGTATTTCTCGGCAAGCCATGCACGACTTTTCACCCGCCAGCCGTTGGCAGCAGTGATTGATCCCCCGAGGTAAGCCACTTTGACGGTTTCACCGCTCTTCAGTTTTTTCAGAACATGTCCCAGTCCATTGCGGGGGCGAACCAGTTCCGCTTTGACGGGTTCATACTCTCGATCTTTGGACTGCGGAGCTTTCTGTATGGTGGAGGGGTCCACCGTATTCTGAAGGATAAATATGACGATGGACGTTGGGTCATCGAGCCCGTGTGGATGATGCTTCACCCCCGGTTTTCGAATCTCTGAGATCATCCCTCCCAGTTCGCGATACCGTTTCAGAACCAGACCGGTGTTCTCTTCCCAGGGAACCACTTCATCGGCATCTCCATAAACATGCAATAACGGAACGCCTGCTTTGGCCAGTGAAGCGAGGTTGTCGACCGGGTTTCCAGTGTATTCGAGTGCGGCCTGTTCATTGGGGAACTGATAGGCTGCGAGAAGTTTCTTCCATTCCCCGGCACTCCCCGGACCGGCTCCTTTTCCCCCCGGCCAGCTTTTGAAATCACAGACTGGAGCATCCGCATAAATACAGGCGACCTTGTCCGGGTTGGCGATGGCCCAGTTGTAACAATACAACCCGCCACGACTCAGACCGACCAGCGCTACTTTCTTTGCGAACCCGTACTTCTCAGTCAGTTCCCGATAGAACGCATTCCACGATTCTACCGCAACCGGGGCTCCAAACAAATCGGGCACCTGCATATAGACAATGTGAAACCCCCGCTTCAAAAGAATGATATCCGGGAGCGGTTTATGTCCGAAAAATTCCCCATGCCAGACCCATGGCTTTCCTTCGGCAACCAGTTTCGGACAGACCACCAGTACCGGCTTTCCGGCCACTTCGAAGTCATATCGATCGAATCCATTCCACTCCGATTTCGCTCCGGGAAACGGAGCATCCGCAGCGGAAGCGAACGGACTGGTCACACTGGTCAGCAGCAGAAGGCTGACGGACAGCAAGAACATCTTCATTACGAGCGCTCCGAAAGGGCAATGTCAGATCTGTATCGCAAGGTCTTCAAACGATTCTGATATCCGGCACCGGATCGTTGTTGTCCGGGCGTCCTTCGATATAGAACCAGTTATGAATCGGACTGAGGATTTCCAGGATTTCGCTCAGCAGTTGCTCATCCAGCGGTTCTTCAATCCATTCGGCCCATTGTCGGATTCTCGCCGGATTGGCGCTCCCGGCCACGCAACTGGACATGCCGGAATTCGCGACGGAGAACTGCAGGGCCAGCTTTGCGAGATCGACCCCTTTCCGTGCACAATGGGCAACCGCCTGTGAACAGACCTGACGAACGACCGGGGTCGCTTTATGCCAGACCGGTAACGGGTCGGCCGTCAGTAATCGGGCCGAAAACGGAGCCGCGTTAATGGCACCGACTCCCTTCTCTTCGAGGTAAGGAAGCAGATTTGCGAACATGTCGTTCTGAAGCGTGTAGTGATTGTACGACAGCACCACATCGAGATCGGTCTGATCCAGAATGAATTTGAACATCGACATCGGGTAGCCACTCACTCCGATAAACCGGATCGTTCCCCGTTCCTGTTCTTTACGAAGTGCCGGGATGGTTTCATCAACAATCTGCTGCATGTCGACGAATTCAATGTCATGGCAGAACATGATGTCGATATGGTCGACCTTCATCCGTTCCAGACTGACGTCGACACTTTCACGCACCCGTTTTTCCGAGAAATCGAAATGTTGCGGGGCATAGCGTCCCAGTTTCGTACTCAGAATGTAGGAGTCTCTGGGGACGTCCCGTAATGCGAAACCGAGAAGCACCTCGGAGGCTCCCCGACCATAAAAAGGGGAGGTGTCAATAAAATTCATCTCGCAATCGAGCGCGGCATGCACGGAGGAAACGGCTTCGCCCAGATCGACGTTTCGAAACTCCTGCCCCAGTGACGAAGCTCCAAAGCCAAGAACAGGAAGATCCAGTCCGGTCTTACCGAGTGGTCGATGTTTCACAAAATGAGCCTTAACAAACGGACGGAAATCTGAGGCGAAGAGACTTCAAGCGCAAGCACCACGGGTGACCAGTCGCTCTCAGATTGCAGAATTCCCGATCCGCAACTGTTCGTCAAGCGCGAATACAGAAAATCAGAGGAACCACGGAAAAGACGGAAATCACGGAACAGGAATGAAGACAATGTGTCGCGAAGAAGGCGTGTTTCCCCTGAAATAACAGTGCTGCTTTCAGCACAGCACCGTGTCCACTTCTTCAATTCCGTGCCTTCCGTCTTTTCCGTGGTTCCTCTGAAATTTCCGGATCGGCTTTAGAACGCAAATGATGTACGACGTTCTGCCACGCGGGCACCAGCGTTTTTTCTGCCGGAAACCGTGCTGCGCGGGCACATGATAGACCAAACTGGTCTAATCGACGTTCAGGTCCAGTTTGACCCATTGGTTGGATTCGTTCGACTTGAGCACGGCATCGGCGACCAACTGAGCCTGTGCACCGTGATCGAAACCGGGCATCGCCGGGCGGTCTTCTACAATTGCAGAAACCAGTTCATAGATCAGGTCGTAGCGGAAGACGGTACTCGGAACCCCTTCGTTGGGATCGCGAGGGCTCCCTTCAATCACCAGAAATTCTTTCGGAACCTCAAGCGGCTGCATAGTCTCGCCAGTCTTACCGACCAGAATGACGTTGGGTTCCTGCAGACGGTAAACGGCACTCGCTTCGGTTCCATTCACTTCGGCCCATTCGTGACCGAAGCCATTGTGATGATAGCCCTTCATCACAGTGCTTCCTTCCCAGACGCCGACCGCACCGCTATGAAACCGCCCGATCAAAGCGGACCAGTCATCGACTTCCGAGGGAGGACAGGTTTGACCGTCTGCGGTTTCGGTTCGCGGACAGAACTGGGAGACAGCACCACAGACCGAAGAGAGCGGACCGATCAGATCCATCGCGAGATCGATGCGATGAATGGTCATATCGAACAGGTCTCCGGCACCCGCCCGGTCTTTATACTGCCGCCAGCCCCAGCTTGTTTCCGGCCAGTCAAGAAATCGCTGACTGCGGAAGTGTCGCGGTTCTCCCAGCAGACCCGACTTCACGAGATGTTTCAGATACCGCATCGACGGGGCAAAGCGATACGTAAAAGCAGTCATGTGCTTGACGTCTTTGTCACGCGCGGCCTGATACATTTCAATCGATTGCTGGGCGTTCAACCCGAGCGGCTTTTCACACATCAGATGCTTCCCGCCGGCAATGCAGGCGAGAGCAATGGGATGATGCGTATCGTTGGGCGTCGCAATGATCACCGCGTCAACATCAGGATCCTGAGCCAGATCTTCATAGTTGGAATAGAGCTTGTCGATCCCCCAGTCGGTGCGACGTTTCTCCAGCAATTCCTTGTTGGGATCACAGACAGCGACCAGTTCCGCCCGGGAATCGAGCCGAATCCCGGGGACGTGATGGTAATCGGAAACGGCCCCTGCTCCGATAATGCCGAATCGAACTTTGCTCATAGTAGTGTTGATATCGTAAAAGGGAGAAAATTCTAAATACTAAGAACCAAAAAAGAGGAGAAATTCTAAATCCTAAACCAATCACACAAGTCTGACGTGCTCCAAATTTGGTTTTCACGAATTTCTTTGGTTCTTAGAATTTCGAGTTTAGAATTTTCACCCCTACAGATTCTTCGCCAGCAGTTCCGCAATCTGGATCGCGTTCGTCGCGGCTCCTTTGCGAAGGTTGTCGCTGACGCACCAGAAGGAGAGTCCGTTGGGGTGAGACAGATCTTTCCGGATTCGTCCGATGAAGACCAGATCGGAACCGTCGCAGTCGCTCGGGAGCGGGTACTGGCTGTTCTTCAGATCGTCGATCACTTTAATCCCGGGGAAGTTGCTGAACAGTTCACGAGCCTCTTCCGGAGAGATCGGTCGTTCGGTCTCGACGGTGATCGTTTCACTGTGACAGTTCGCCACAGGAATACGGACGCAGGTCGCGTTCACCAGAATGGATTCGTCGCCGAGAATCTTGCGAGTCTCGTAGACCATTTTCATTTCTTCGCTGGTGTAGCCGAATTCCTTGTCACCGCCGATTTGAGGAATGGCGTTGAACGCGATCGGGTATTTGAAGACGGAATACTTGTGTTCCTGTCCGGCGAGAAACGCCTTGGAGCCGTCGATCAGATCGGCGGTTCCCTGAACTCCGGCGCCGCTGGTTGCCTGATAGGTGCTGACGATCACCCGTTTGACTTTGGCGGCGTCGTGCAGCGGTTTCAGCGCGACAACCATCTGGGTTGTTGAGCAGTTCGGGCTCGCGATGATCCCTTTGGCGTTCAGTGCGTCTTGCGGGTTGACTTCCGGAATGACAAGAGCCACTCCCTCTTTCATCCGCCAGTACCCTGACTCGTCGATGACCTTGCAGCCGGCTTCCACAGCGGCGGGCAGGTATTCAGCGGCCACGTCGTCGGGAGTCGAAGCGATGACCAGATCCGACCCGGCGAAGCAGTCCTTGGTGAGGAGTTCAACGGTGTGTTCTTCGTTGCGAAACGTCAGTTTCGAGCCAGCACTGCGGGCCGAGGCGAGAAAACGGATTTTTTTGGCTGGAAAATTCCGTTCTTCCAGTAACTGACGCATAATCCGCCCGACAGCCCCCGTGGCTCCGAGGACGGCAACATTCTGAAACACAGCAACACCTCAAAAAGAGAAATTCGATATTCAAACACCCAAAGATCGAAGATCAGAGATTGTAGTGTCGAGCAAGGTTCGCGGGCAAACCATCAGGATCTTCAGATTTCGGAGCAGTTTAGTGTTCACTTGACCACTTCCAGCAGAGCCGCTGGGTGGCCCGGCCAGTGTGGCCGGGTGCCGCAGGCACAAGACGCTTTTCCCTGACGTATCCATTGTCTTCACCGACCGTCAATTGCCGATTGATCACCGAACCGAAGAATGGAGGCTTTTGGGGAAATCGAAAGCTGAGGGACAAGCATCTTGTCGCTGCGCGACCCGGCCATACTGGCCGGGCCACCCAAGGCATACCACTCCATTTACGGCGAGGGCGTCAGCAGCGGGCCGAATGATTGAGGGTGACGGAGGATTTCTTTTCGGACCGCACCGGATGAGGGATTCAGCGAACCGATCACACTGGCCAGAGCGATCCGAACCTGGGGATCGGCCTCCTGTTTCAAGGCATTCGGTAATGTCGATGCCACGTCCGGCTTCAGCAGCAACCCATGTCGTTGAATGTGGAAGGCCAGTTGATAGGCCGCCAGCTTCCGTACGTTTGGAGAGAGGCTGTTTGAGGTCGCGATCTTCAGGAATTCCGTTTGAACGACGGGTCGCGGGATTCCTCCCAAGGCAATCAAGGCATCTTCCGCGAGATCCGGGTGTCCGAGTGCGCGACTGAGTGCCTCTTCCGCCGGAGTCAAATCAAACACATTGGGAACGTTGCGAATGGCAATGCGTCTTAACCATCCGGCAGCTTCTCTGGTCTGTTGCACCCGTTCTCCGGGAGTCATCGTCGGAGGAGCCAGTGCGACAAGAAACGGGCGCAGTTCCCGGTTGATTTCGAGAGCACTCTCTCCCTCATCCAGATAGACCACCTGTTGATACTGTGATGTGAAGTCCGTAAAGCGGTCGCGGATTGATTTGGGGCCGTAAATGACGACCGGGATTTTCGCGGTTCGTGAATCGGCTCGCAGGTTGGCAATTGTTTGCATCAGTTCCCAGCGAATCACGTTCGGGTGGAGAACGGCCAGGGCAATATCGCCCCGTTCTGCCGCGAGTTGGAACCCTTCCATTCCCGTTGTCACTGGAGTCGCACTGAAACCCAGTTCGGAAAACAGGGATGCCGTCTCCTGTGCACGTGAGGTATTCGGATCCATCACCACGCTGGCGGTTCGGGAATCGGCATTCAACGCCCGAGCGAGAATTTCAACAACCCGGTTTGCTCCTTTGAACGGTCGGGTCGGTTCCCAATGCAGAATTGTGGTAGCGGCTGCAAACTGGATACGCTGATCTTGCGAATCCAGTGCTTCAATCACCGCACTGCGACCTTGTTTCGTTTGCAGCTGTGCCGGAGATCCGTTGAGTGATAACGCCTGTAATGCTCCGAGTGCTGCGGCAGGGAGATTCTGATCGAGTCCGTAACGAAGCACACGATCATTGACATCGGGCCCGCAACGAACGGCGAGGTCCATTACCGAGTTCTCCCCGATCGGAAGAGGTGTCTGCCAGTTGCTGCCTTCGACCGTTCGAATGAGCAATGAGGACAGCAGAAGAACGGCCGGTTGCTCGGAGTCCGGAGCCAGAGCAGCGGCTTCACGGGACAGGCGTTCCGCAAAGAACAACGACGCCAGATGTCGTGAGACGGGCTGTTCAACCAGCGTATTGGCGGAGTGATCCCAGACCCAGACCGGGATTTCCGTCTGATCGTCATACAGCACAGGCCACGCATAAGTCCCGGTGAGATGCTGATGAGCGGCTTGCATCAGGCGGCGCGGAGCGTCGTCCGGAGTCAATCGTCCGGCGGCTCCGGCATTGCCGTATCGCAATTTTGCCAGTGCAATACGAGCCGCGTCACGAACCCCGGGGGATTCCTCCTGAGAGAACGACGGGAACCACAGCCAGATCGAATCGGCTTCTGATCCCACGTTTCCGATCACTTCAGCGGCAACCGCCCGAATTTCCGGACTGTCCGCCTGCAGGGCTCCAATCAGCGGAGCCAGGGCATCAGTTCCAATCTGATTGAGAATGGAAGTGAGCATTCCCCGACTCACATCCGCTTTTTCCAGATTTCTCAGAATCGGAGAAACAGCGAGTGGACCGAGGTGTCGTAACTCTGCGGTTGCTTCAGACCGCTCCCGGGCGCTTCCATTTAATTTTTTGATCAGACTGTCGGCATAGCCGGGCTGATCCACCTGATTTCGCACGGCTTGAACCACCTTATTAAGCAGTTCGGTCGCGGGAGGATCGAGTTCTTTCAGTCGGCTCAGTTCGAGAAATGTGGCCGTTCCGTGAGTGTCACGCAGAGCCAGCAAATCTTCATCCGTCGGTGACAGATCAAGTGTTTTCTGGAGGTATTGTTTGGCCAGTTCGAGGCGCGTGAGTCGCACCATCAGCAGTGCCGCGTCGAAATTTCCTGCAATCGTCGTGGGCTTCACGACCAATGGATCTTCGACGGTGATTCCGGGGGCCGAAGGTTCCTGAGCCAGTGTGACCGACCCGCAGAGAGAGAGGCACACCGTCCCCCCGACCATGATGGCACGAAAATCCCTGACCAATGCCGTGTCACGGCTTAAAATTGGAGTTCCCTCGACGTGTTCCGCGGCTCGTTGGCCGCTTTCGTCTTGATTCCTCAACCCCAAATTTAAGATTTGACGCAACACGATTCTGAACATGGACGCATTCTCCCTGCAAGCAACGCCGACCGGTCAACTGATCCTCTGATCGTCAACAACGGAGAAATTCCCCTATTTTTACTGAATAGGCGCATTGACCCCGTCGTGACCAGTCAGGCTTGTTCACTATCGAACCCACCGACGAGAAGACTTGAACCCGGTCTTCTGGACCCTGCCGTCGCCATCGGGCTTTGTACCTGCAATCGTTACAGGCGGTTCAATCGGTTTGTTGATTCACTCACGGTTTCGTCGGAATGGTTGCCAACAGGTCGTCGACGAGTCTCAACAGCACTTCATGGGTAACCTGAATATCAACCGGGTCGCGCCCCGGTTGTCCAGAGACCGAGCGAAACCGTTTCAGAACGAACGTTCCGTTCCCT
>DATMFC010000340.1:0-2909 GCA_035556335.1 Planctomicrobium sp.
TTCGGTGGCTGCAAACAGTTTGAAACCGATTCGCCGAAGGCGACCGCAGTAGTCGGTCAGATCGTCCACTTGAACGACGTCGAGATAGTTGACCGCTCCCACGGAACTGCGAACCACATGTGACGAAACCGCCGCCTGCCCGACATCCGGAACAACAATTGTTTTGATTCCGAAAAGATCGGCTGAACGAAGAATCGACCCGAAGTTAAAGGGATCCTGCAATCCACACAGAATCAGAATATTCTGGCGCAGATCGAGAGTGGAGAGAGCCTCCTCACCGTCGGCATACGGGTAGACCGGCATTTTTGCCATGAGTCCCTGATGCTCACCCGATCCGCAGTGACGTTGCAGTTCTTCAGGAGGAACATCAGTCGAGTCGACCCGTTCTTTTGAAAGAAGAGTTTTGAGTTCTTCTCTCAACTCGACTGCCAGGACTTCAGAACTCCAGAGCACTTCCAGGGGAATCCATTTTCCGGCGCGGAGCGTTTCCATCACGGCATGGCGTCCCCACAGCCAGCATTTCTGATGGCTCCCCAGCAATTCCGAATGACGTCCGCGACGCTTCTTTTTTCCAACCAAAGCACACCGCCGCTCAATCTGTTTCGCCGCGCATCACCGCTTCGACATCCGCCAGTTGTTCTTGCGTATTGACTCCCATGGCCTCCTGAATCGTCAACGAACCGGCGGCGACCACCTGTTGTCCGTTGCGGCGGAGAATTTCGGCACAGTCGGTGAGATAGTATTCTCCCTGAGCGTTCTCAGGACGAACCTGCTGCAAGGCCTGAAATAATGCCGGGCCTTCAAATGCAAAGCAGCCGGTGTTGATCTCGGTGATCTGCTGTTCTTCAGGAGTGGCGTCACGCTGTTCGACAATACGAAGAAACGTCCCGTCGCCGTCACGAACAATACGTCCCAGTCCGTGATTGTTTTCCGTTGTTGCTGTTCCAACGACACAGGCAGCCTGTTCTGATGTCAGTGTCGACAACAGTTCGGCGAGTGATTTCCCTTTCAATAGGGGCGTATCTCCCGCCAGAACAAGAACGGGTCCTGTATGATCTTTCAGGAGATCATGTGCCGACATCACGGCATGACCGGTTCCCAGTTGTTCCGTCTGCAACGCGAACTCAACGTCAGCATGATGTTGCAGAGCGTCTTTCACCTGATCCGCCTGATGTCCGACGACCAGAATGAGTCGCTCTGCCCCGGCCTGTCGTGCCGCATCGAGAACGTATTCCACAATCGGGCGACCACATGCAGGATGCAGCACTTTCGGAAGCTCTGACTGCATCCGCTTGCTTTTGCCTGCGGCGAGAATAATGGCAACAGGTCCGGTCACAAGTCACTCCGTTGTCTTCGGCATGGGATAAGGGTTCGACCGGAATCATATCATCCCCCCCACCGTTCAACGAGTCTTTGTCTGTATCAAGAAGGGCCAGCTTCCGGGAGATCTTCAATCTGGCAAATGCCCGGTGATCAGGTTTAAGGAGTCTCTTCATCGGTCGACAACCCGGCCTGATGCTCCCGAATGACTTTCTGCGCCTCTTCAAATTGAGATTGATGAACCCAGATGGGGACAGAAATCAGTTGAAACGGAACTGATCCAGAAACGACTTCCATCGAATTGCTGGCAACTCGGCCTCGAATCCCTGCATCCGTCAGCAGTTGAAGAACCAGTGCGGCTTCAATGGAATTTGCCGCAGAATAGACCTGAACCGGGCCGTCACTCATGGTTTTCTCGCAATGGGTTTGAGAACTCAACTCAAGTCACTCCGAGTGATTCGCATCACTTCATCCAGACTGGTGGTGCCGTCCAGCATCTTGCTATACCCCGCCATACGAAGACTGATCATCCCTTGCTTCAACGCGGCAGCGCGAATCGCGCCGGTACTGGCCCGTTCATTGCAGAGGTGACGAATTTCTTCGTTATTGACCAGAAGTTCATGGATCCCGGTTCGCCCTGAATATCCGGTATCACGGCAATCACGGCATCCTCCAGGTGCGAACAATGTGTGTTCTCCGGCGATTTCTGGAAGATCGGACGACAGCTCCTCTGGCTGATACTTGTGCGGGATTTTGCAGCGAGGGCAGAGTCGGCGCAACAGACGTTGTGCGAGAATTCCTTCGACCGTACTCGACACCAGATACGGTTCGACTCCCATGTCAACAAGTCGGGTGAAGGAGCCGGGGGCATCGTTCGTGTGGAGCGTGCTGAACACCAGGTGACCGGTGAGTGAGGCCTGAATGGCGCTCGTGGCGGTTTCACCATCCCGAATTTCCCCGATGAGGACAATATCCGGGTCGTGACGGAGAATACTTCGAAGACCTGCGGCAAACGTCAGCCCGATCTTCGAATGCACCTGAATCTGGCTGATCCCCGCCAATTGATACTCCACCGGGTCTTCCACGGTAATGATCTTGACCGAGGGACTTTTGATTTCGTTCAGCGCGCTGTACAGCGTCGTCGTTTTTCCGGAACCGGTCGGCCCCGTCACCAGGATGATTCCGTGCGGCAGCTCAATCAGTTTCTGAAACTTGTTGTAGGTCTCCACCGGCATTCCGACCCCTTGCAGGTTGAACACCATGCGCTGCTTGTCCAGCAGTCGCAACACCACTCCTTCACCATGCAGCATCGGGATGATGGAAACACGAACATCAATATCGCGCCCCTGCACCCGCATGTTGATACGGCCATCCTGAGGCAATCGCTTCTCGGCAATGTTGAGCCGCGACATGATCTTCAGACGGGTCACGATCGAGGGAGCGAAGTGATTGATTTCCGGAGGGACCGGCTGCACTCGCAACAGTCCGTCGATACGGAAGCGGATGACGAGTCCGTTTTCCTGCGGTTCCAGGTGGACGTCACTTGTCCGCTGATCGAGAGCTTCGATCAGCAGTTCGTTGACCAGTCG
>DATMFC010000341.1:0-3979 GCA_035556335.1 Planctomicrobium sp.
GCCGTTGATATCGCCGTCGGAATCGGTGCAGCGGCGGTGATGCTGGCGATCTTCTATAATGTGAAAGGTCCCCGAGAGCAGGCTCAAAAAGTTCTCGGGGGAGTGCTCACCGAATTGTCGTGGGGAACGCTGCTGTTCCTGGCGTTGTTCGTTGGCTTTGCGGAAGAGTTACTGTTCCGTGGCGTACTGGAACCCTGGGTGGCCCGCTGGGATCCGATCTGGGCGCTGATACTGGTGAACATTCTGTTTGGGGTGTTGCACAGTCTGTCCGTGCAGTATGCGATCGTGGCCGGAATACTGGGAGGATTGATGAGTTTGCTGGCATATGGTCCCGGTGGAGATAATCTTCTTCGGGCCATGGTGACTCACGGCGTCTATGATTTCCTGGGTTTCCTGTGGATTTCTCACGCGGCCAGAAAAGAACTCAAGGAATCCGTCGAAACAGCACAGGCCAACGCGGTCGAAGCAGATGATTTCAGCCTTGATTCAACCGATGATGTTTTCATTGATGAAGTGACTCCCCCGTCGCCGCACGGGTGATGTCACTTCATCAACTCAACCGGTTTTTTGTCTTTCGGAGGAACGTAACGGGCGAACGGACTGATCCAGATAAATCCGGTGCCTGCTTCGTCTTCGCGATAATGCATGGTCATGAATGATTTCACGGAGATGGATTGAACAATCAGCGCCCACGTTGTCCGTTTGCGTGGGTAGGAAACCTGAATCTCATCTGGATCAAGACGCTTTTCATGGCAGGTTCTCAGGTCAAGAATCAGTCGGACTCCTGAACGTTCTTCAATGGCGTCCAGAGTGCTGGACAGGCTCGATTCCCGCACACCGGTTTCGATGAATTTGAATAGACCGGGGACGAGATCTCCCCGAAAACGGTCTTTGGTTTCCGGCCAGCCGACCGGCCAGGGATCAGGGATGTCCGGCAGAGATTCCACAAACAATTGAATCGTTCCGTTCGGCTGACGTACCGGACGAAAGCCGAGTCCCTGTTGAGAGAGCAGGTAGGCCAGTGTCGTCCCGGTGGAAAGTCCTTGTGTTTCATCGGTGACGATGGCTTTGGTGGCCGCTTCCCATTTCGTTTCAATGGAGGAATGTCGGGTCAGGGGGAGATCACCCGGAATGGGGAGCGTGCCGATTGCCGCGCCCATTGTGAGTCCGAGAACCGTTTCCGTTGTTGGAGCGGAGAGTTGCTGACGAAGTTCTGCAAACTGTTCGTCGGTCAAGCCCCATTGTGGTTTTCCGGACGGGGACCCTTGAGCACCGTACGTTTTGATTTCGTTCAACCACACTCCGAGTTCCCGGGATTGACCGGTTTGGAAGGTGCGATCTTTGAGTTTCAGTTTGCCGTCGAGATCGATCAGACCGACGACATTGACGATTCGAAACGGTCCCCGTGTTTTCTCGGTGATTCCGGGGTGATCCTCGGCGGTTCCTTGCCGGATGCGAACGGATTCATTGATCTGCTGAAACTCCTGCCGCCAGCGCTGGGCCAGCAGGGGATTCGTCGGCCCGGCGGGGAGAACGAGATCAATTTCCAGCAGGGTTTTGGCAGGATTCTCTTCAACCGACTGCGCATGCACGTCAGACGAGAAGACCAGAGACCACCAGACCCCCAGCATGATCAGTAGCAGACTCACCCGCACCATGGTTCGCTCCTGTTGTGAATGTCAATGACATCCATTCTACAGGATTAGGACGGAACCCGAACAGATGTTCTTTATGGCAGGACTGACGAGGAATTGAACTCAAAATTCCCCGACAACCTGACCATCGGCGACGATGGCCAGATTCGTTCGTGTCTGATACCCGACATTTTGAGAGAGGAACCGAACGGAGCCGTCTCCCAGAACGACATGAACGCCACCGACATGGCTGCTCCCGGCAAAACCACCACTCCCGTTGACTCCCATTCGACCCGGTGCCGTGTTGGTGAAGGGACCGTCGGGATCCCACAGGCAGCATCGTGTTTCATTGATACTGACAACCGGGTGTTGCAAATTAACGCCGATGTTCGACCACCCGGGAGCGACCCAGGAGATTCCTTCATGGCTGGAGCTATGAACTGCCAAGGTTGTTTCAACCATGGCAATTGTGTTGCTGGAACCATCACTGAGATCTCTCATCCGGCAGTTGGAATTATAGCCGAACATGGCCCTCTCTCGTTGGTTTTCTCGCCCCCACAGACTGACACTATTCTGGCCCATTGCTCCGTAGTTTGCACGATCCCCCTGTGTGGCAACCAGTCGATTGCTGAATGCGTAGCTGGCTTTAGCTGTTAAGGGGCGAGGGGTGACAGTCGAACCGAGTCCTGCCTGCGAGACACAGCGACTTGTAAAGACAGAAGGAGAACTGTCCGATGGACAGAGGAACGCCGCAATTCGTGTTGCTCCCAGTCGAATATTCGATTCAATCTCAGACTGTGTGCCAGCCAGAGTCAAGCTCCCGGAAGCTTCACCACAGTTTGGGTGTCCATACAGCCCCGTCGCTGCATTGAAGTTGAACAGGTTATACAGGCCTTGTTGTTCCAAGTAAGGAAGCAACATCAGGTAACCAGTATGGTTTGTTCGAACGGAAGCCATCTCTGCAATATTTCCATGACCTGGGTTAGCCACCGAATATGGAAATACTCCATGCGTTCCATGATAGTTGTGCAGTGCCAGACCTAACTGCTTCAGATTGTTCTTACACTGGGATCGTCGTGCCGCTTCTCGTGCCTGTTGCACTGCAGGCAACAGTAAAGCCACCAGAATGGCAATGATGGCGATGACCACCAACAATTCAATCAGCGTGAATCCTCGACGCAGGTTGGTAGGGCGACCTGATCGGTTGCTTGTGTCATTGTTCATCGTTGAACTCTTTTGTTCTGATGTTTGCGCAGTGCGTTGATCTTTGTGCGAGATCAGGCTGCTTCAAAGGATGATCGTACAGAATATATTCACATAAGAATGTATTGTAGCGTACGAGGTGTGATTGGAAATGGCAAATCTGACAGAGTTTTTTAGGCCTCAACCCTTTTTCTCGTATATGATTACGGATTTTGTGGGAGGCTTGTCACGGCGGGTCGTTGCGTATCGGCGTGATAACGGCCGTTCTGTGTCCCTTGAAAGATTTGTCAGACGTCATCAAGCCACGTCCTGGCCGCCCCTGTTGTGAAGACTGGTAGCGTACGGTTTCTTGAATGTGTAATGAGAGAAGCGACTGTGCCAAACTGCTTGAACCAGTCTTGACACTCCTGGACAAGAATTTCTGCGGCCCTCTCAGGTGGATGAATTCTTGCTCTGATATGACAGCGATACTCGGGAGGCATTGACTCTTCCCCCAATGCGCGCAGGTACGTTCCAACGTTCAGATAGTATGCAGGCCCCCACTGTGAACCTTGCACATTGATGGCCTGAATCGTATCGACGGTCTGGAGATACCAGGTGGTGCGGCGCTTCTTGAAGCCAAGTGGTTTGAGAAGCGCCGCAAGTGCTTTGATCTGCTCTTCTTTTGTGATTGCAGTCATCTTCTTGTACCACCCAACGTGAAAGACGACCAAGAGATGATAGGTCAGGCATTGCCTGACGCATGCGTGAAAACGGTTGTCCGTTGCTCACGATTTCCCTTTTGGGGAGGCTAATCACCGTGGTCGTCAGGCAATGCCTGACCTACGAACTACTGTAGAGTGCGTCTGGCTTCACTTTATGTCACTTCCTAATTATTTTTTTCTTCTCAATGGCCGGGACATCGAAATCCTGAATCGCCTGCTGATAAGGAAGTGTGGCTGTAGTTCGATAGGCGGGAAACATCGGTTTTTTCGAATCTGGGGAATCCACAACGGCCGATGAGGAAATCTCGTAAGCTTCGATCTGAACCAGTTGGGCTCCCCCCATGGTCCCTTTTCCCTGAGGACTGGAATATTTTCCATTGATGATCTCTGCCGTCAATGTGGGCCCAGTGGCGCCGTTCGCGGCATCCGGTTCGAAAT
>DATMFC010000342.1:0-13173 GCA_035556335.1 Planctomicrobium sp.
TGTTCGCTGCACTCCTGCACTGTTCAGGTCTTCCAGCAGTTCCGCCGGAGTCTGATAGCGCTGCTCTTTCCTTTTCGCCATCAGTCGATGGATGACCGCCGTGACCGCTTCGGGAATCTTCGGATTCATTGTCCGGGGATCGGGAAGGGGAGCCCCGATATGGGCAGCGATTTTGTTCGTTACGCTTCCTTGAGGATAAGGAGGTGTTCCGGTCAGAAGGTGGTACCAGGTGCAGCCGAGGGAATAGAGATCACTCCGAATATCAGCCGCTTTGCTGCTACTGGCCTGTTCCGGAGCCATGTAATCCACAGTCCCGACCGTGGTTCCATCACGGGTAATGGTGGTGTCGAGCGTATCGTCGATCGAGCGGGCCAGCCCCATATCGGTCAGTTTAACCGTTCCGTCACGCGAGATCATCAGGTTCGACGGCTTGATGTCCCGGTGAACAATATTTCGTTCATAGGCATGCTGGAGCGCCTCCGCAGCCTGACGCATCACCTCAACGGAACGCTTCGCGGAGACCGGGCCGTGACGGTGCACCCATTCCAGCAGGTCGATTCCGTCCACAAATTCCAAAGCGAGAAACAGGTAACCGTCCGCCTGACCCGCTTCGAAAACACTGACAATATTCCGGTGCTGCAGCAGAGCGGCGGCCTGACCTTCCGATTTGAAGCGTCGGACCAGAGTCGGGTTGTTGGCTCGATCTCTTGGAAGAACCTTGAGGGCGACGGTTCGTTTCAAGTCGGAATCGGTCGCCAGAAAGACGGTTCCCATCCCCCCGGCACCGAGTTTCCGGATGAGTTCGTACTTCCCGATCCGCTTCAATTCGTCTCGTTTGTCCTGATTCGACTCACGAGTTGAAGGGGCCATTACCAAACTCTTGTAGTGATGACAGTTTCAGGACAGCGAAAAATGTTCCGGTGCATTGAACCGGGTTCAGACAGGGTCAAAGCATGTTTCTCTATCTTAGGTCCCTCAACCGGATACCGTCAAAGGGGAAATCGATATCTCTTCCCAGTTTCTCATGACAAGAGAACAGGTCTGTTCCGATTCAACACGCTATACTGCACAGATTAAGGGAATTCAGCATAATCCGGAATTTCCGCCTGATAATTTTGACTCGAAATTTGCACGATGGCCCACTTCGACGTTGCCCAAATACAACACGCCTTGCAGGAGTCCGGCATTGATGGCTGGCTGCTGTATGATTTCCGTGGAAGTAATTCCCTGGCTCGAACAGTGCTGGATCTCCCCAGCAGACAAACCGGATCCCGGCGCTGGGCCTACGGAATCCCGCAAACGGGAACCCCTGTCAAGATCGTGCATCAGATCGAAAAGACGGCACTCAATCCGCTTCCCGGTGATCGTGAAATTTACCTGCACTGGAAAGAATGGGAATCCAGTCTGAAACGCTTTTGTTCCGGTCGAAATATCATCGCGATGGAATACTCCTCCGGCGGCGGGAATCCCTACATTTCCCGCGTCGATGCCGGAACGGTTGAACTCGTGCGATCATTTGGTGTCAACGTGGTTTCGTCGGGAGACCTGATTCAATTGTTCGAATCCACCTGGACGGAACGGCAATGGGAACAGCACCAGCGTGCCGCTGTTTTCACAAACAAGGCATATGACGTCGCGTGGAAATTGATCGCCGATCGAGCCCGAGCCGGAACCGGCGTCCAGGAGAAAGAAGTTGAAACCGCGATCATGGATTTTTTTCATGAGAACGGACTGACGACCTACCATCCCCCCATCGTCGCCCGAAATGAACACAGCGGCAGTCCCCACTACGGAACCGGCAGCGGCAGCGACACCTTGATTCGAACGGGAGATTTCGTCCTGATTGACTTGTGGGCGAAACTGGATGAACCGGGAAGTGTGTACAGCGATTTAACCCGGGTTGGTTATGTGGGAGAATCGGTTCCACAGAAATACACCGAGATTTTCCAGATTGTCGCGGCCGCCCGGGATCGGGGGATTGAATTCGTTCGAGAAGAAATGGCCGCCGGTCGAACAGTGCTCGGAGGGGAAGTGGACGATGCTGTTCGAGACGTGATTGAAAAAGCGGGATACGGTTCTGCGTTCACACACCGCACCGGACACAACATTGGTCAGGAAGTCCACGGAAACGGGGCCCATATCGATAATCTCGAAACCCGGGAAACCCGTTCTCTGCTCCCGCGCACCTGCTTTTCAATCGAACCGGGGATCTATCTTGAAGAATTCGGGATCCGATCAGAGGTGGATGTTTATGTTGATGAGAACAAAAACGTCCATGTCACCGGCGGAATGATTCAAACGGAAGTCATCCCGTTGCTTCGTGATTACTGACGGAACACATGAATCGATTCAACCCGCAGGGTGGGTTCTCACAAAAGCCAGGGTAGCCCGGCCAGAGATTGGCCGGGTACCGCAGGCACAAGAGGCTTTTACCCTGGAGAGTGTGGACATTCCCAGAGAGAAGAGAGGGAGAAGAACTCACGCAAAGGCGCCAAGGCGCAAAGTTATTTGTTTGAATGTCTTGTGTGAATTCATCGGGTTGTGATTCAGGGGGAGATTGAAGGAGAATGATCAGTTCCAGTTTACAAGACGGGCTCTTGCTTTGATGATGATCACAATGGATCCATTGGATTTATGGGGCTTGAATGAATCACATCTCCACACAAACAAGAACGGACGTCATCGGAAATCCTTTGCGCCTTAGCGCCTTTGCGTGAGATTCATTCCTTCATGTTTACTCCCGGCAATTGTCCACACGCCCTGAGGCATCCACTCTCTTCAGACCGTAAATTGTCGATTGATCACCAAGCCGAAGAATGAGATCTTTCCCTGAAATCCAACGCTGAGGGGGAAAGCTTCTTGTCGCTGCGCGACCCGACCACATTGGTCGGGCCACCCGGGAACTGATTTCAGGACTGATCTTATGGGGGCCCTCTATCCCCCAAAGGCGCTGTAGCGGCGGACTCCAAAACGGAAGGCAAGTCGGCAGGCGCCCCACAAGGCACCAATCCAGCAGGCCTGAATCATCAGCAACTGGAAAAGCTGGGCATGGTCGTATCGTCCCAGCCAGATTGCAGCCGGTTCAAAAGCCAGAAAACGGAAAGGAAGAAACTGCACAAAGGTCTGTGCCCATTGCGGCAGGAAGTCGAGCGGAATCATGTGACCGGACAGGAAGTAGTTCAGCATCATGTAAATGAACAGCAGCGAACTGACTTCCAGAAACCAGAACGCGACCAGACCGAGCAACGCTTCGATCAGAAATCCCATTAGAAACGCCATCATCAGACAAGCGACGCAAGACAACACGGTGATCAGATCCGGCATCGGCGGGAAGTAGTGACGACAGAGCCAGAAGACGAAGACAAACGGTCCCAGTGCGATCCCGTAATACACAAACTTGTGGGCGACACGGTGCCAGAACAGATAATCCAGCATGTCGATGGGTTGTGTCAGGAATTTTTTGATCGACCCGTCACGAATCTGCAGAGCGATTCCGCTGGTCAGGCCCGGCATGCTGGAAAAAGCCCGACCGACCATCGTCAACAGGTAATAGGCCACCATCTCATGATAAGTATACCCGCCGATGCTGGCATGTTCCTGTTCTGTTCCCACCGCGAAAATTGCACTCCAAAGGAAAATCTGTGTGACAATCGGGAGGAAGCGAAACAGAGTTCCCAGCGCGAAGTCGGCCCGATAGATCAGACGTTCTTCAATACAGGTCCGCAGGATCACCCATTTGATCCTCCATGAGCTGGACCAGTTGGAAACAGGAGTGGTGGCGACTTCAGTCATAAGATCATCAACGGTCTGGAGACTGTCCAACTTCGCTGGGAGATGCAGAGGAACCACGGAAAATACGGAAGATACGGAAACGAACAGGAACTCTCACGATGTGTGGAAGAGACAAGGTCCTCTCACAAAGTGATCAGCATTCTTCACAACACACTTGTGCCTTGTCAGGTTTCAAACTGAGGGTTGTCTCACATGTTCCGCGGCTCGTTGGCCGCTCCCGTTTCGATTCTTCCACCCGAATTTTGAATGCTGACGCAACACTTATTTCATTTTCTTTTCCGTGTCTTCCGTCTATTCCGTGGTGAAAATCCGATTCACTGGGCGGTTTTCTTCTGAAACAGGACGACATGTTGCCGAGGGAGTTTACCGTACGTTTCGATCCATTCCAGTTGAAACTCGGGTTGCAGGGCTTCCCGTTTCACCTGAGCCTCTGACATCTTGTGAACTTCCTTAATGGGAATCGTCGGGTCTTCCTTGCGGTATTCGACAAATGCGATGCGTCCTCCCGGCTTGAGTGCCTGAGCAATGGCTCCCAGCATTTCGTAGGGAAGATTGAACTCATGGTACACGTCGACCATGATCACCAGATCGACGCTTTCCGGATCGAGATTGGGAGAACGGGTTGTTCCCAGAACAGGAACCACGTTCTCAACTCCCAGTTCACGGCACTTGAATTCCAGTGCCCGGAGCATTTCTTTCTGAATATCGACCGCCATCACCTTCCCATTGGGAGCCACCTCTTTCGCCAAACGCACGGCGATCACCCCTGAACCGGCCCCGATGTCGGCAACGACCATCCCCGGCTTCAGCTTCAGACTTTCGACAAGAAGCGACAGCCGCTCTTCTTCTTCACGTTCCGGACGTTCCAGCCAGGCAATTCCCTGATGTCCCATCACCCGGGCGATTTCCCGGTCCATGTAGAACTTGCCGAGTCCATTGGGATCATGATCCTTCTTGAAACTGTAGCGTTTAGGAACCGGCGACGGTTCTTCTTTCTCTTCTCCCAGACAAAATTGAGGGACTAATAAAGTCAGACTACAGAGCATCAGCGTCCATCGCATGGCTGTTCCTTAATTGCCGGTGACAAAGCAATCTTTGTCCATCAGGATGACTTCTCAACGATCGTGGCGTCAACCGATGAAGTTGCCGGATCCTCTTTGACTTCAGAAGTGGCAGGACGCAGAAAACGGCCATGTTCCAGAAAATGCAGTATCTGCTTCGCTGCGGAACGCCGGAGTACCAGTCCGCTGTGCCGGCTGGGGACGGTGATATGGTCGACTTCACACTCCAGATGGGTCGTCAGATCGGTCAGCACGTAGTCCCATTCCGCTGCAATGATTCCGACTTGCAGACCCGGTGGCAGGTCACAAGGAAGCTGGTTGACCAGGCTGTCTTCCCGATCGGAAAGTTCATCCACGAGATTCGTGATCCACTTCAAATAAGGACCAACCAATGTGGCAAAGTGCGATCCACGATGCGGCGGGGAGAGCATGACGACTCGTCGCAGATGGGGAATCGTTCGCTTCGAGAGCACCGCCCGGGTGATGATCGCTCCCATACTGTGACACACGATATAAAGTGGTGTCTCTGGAGGGAGTCGCTTTTGAAGTTCGTCAAACCGGCTTTCAAAATCAGGAATCAGATTTTCGAGAGATTGCCATAGGCTGTAATATCCCCAGTTTTCTGTATGATACCCTTCACTCCGCAGACGCTGGGCGAGAAGCGATAACAGCCAGCTTCCAACTCCCAGACCATGCAACAGAACGACGGTGCCACGAGACTCCGGTCCGGTGGTCTCGTTTCCCGTTATCCCCTTTTCTGCCTCATTTGTGGGTGCGGCCTGTATCTCAACCGGATCAGGCGTGGCCTGTTGATCGGTCATCACGAATTCCGTTCTCGTTCGTTAATGAGTCGAAGAACTGAATTGTAGACCAGAATCAGCATCCTGCGAAGAGGGGGAGACGGAAGAACACAGGGCTTTTGCTTGTTTCAAGATGGGCAATATTTGGGAGGGCGAAGCTCCTGCTGAGCCGCATGGAAGATGACGTTTTCCATGGTGTGCGGCTCGGCAGGAGCCTCGCCCTCCCAGGCGATTTTCAATAAAGAGAGCTGTTGCTCTCCCAACCTACCGGCGATTGAAACTGATTGAAAAGAGAGCATTTCGTCACGATGAACTTTGATCCGTTGAAACAACAACTCCATCGCAACACCTCCTGGCGCATGACCGCTATTGGATTGTTGCTGGTCTGCTGGCTGACGAATGTCGGTTGGAATTTCCCTGTATTCGCTCAGGAAACGTCCCCGGAAACGGTTGCTGTCGTTGAACCCCATGCCGACAATCACGCTGCCGACGAACCGCACGGCGATCACGCGGCAGGACATGCCAGTATCGTTGCCCCACTGCTGGCGGCACTCATTCTGATTCTCTTCTCCGCGAAACTTTCAGGGGATCTGTTCGAACGGATCGGGCTCCCCGCGGTTCTGGGAGAACTGACGGTCGGCGTGCTTCTGGGAAACATCGCCTTTCTGACCGGCTGGACTGGTCTTGAATTTCTTCACGCTCCCCCGGAAGGAGTCCCGGCCGATCCCTACACCACTGGAGCCGCATTGAAAATATTGGCGGAGATCGGTGTCATTCTTCTGTTGTTTGAAGTGGGACTCGAGTCCACCGTCAGCGGAATGATGAAAGTCGGAGCCTCTTCGTTTGTTGTCGCAATACTTGGTGTCGTCGTTCCAATTCTGCTCGGCCTGGGCGTCGGCTGGCTGTTGTTGTATGACCATCCCTGGCAAGTCTGGCTTTTCCTCGGAGCCACGCTCTGCGCGACCAGTGTCGGCATCACCGCACGGGTGCTGGTTGATCTCGGTCGCAGCCAGCAGCGGGAATCCCAGATCATTCTCGGAGCCGCGGTCATTGATGACGTTCTGGGGCTGATTGTCCTGGCGATTGTCGCAGGGATTATTCAGAAAGGGTCCGACTTCGACACCATGAGTCTGGTGAGCATTATCGTCTATGCGGTGGGATTCCTGATTGGAGCCGTCCTGCTTGGAAACCGATTCGTCCTTCGCCCCATCTTCAAACTGGCGAACTTCCTGAATGGTCATGGCTTACTTGTCACGACCTCACTGGTCGTCTGTTTCGGGTTTGCTTACCTGGCCAGTCTGGTCGGTCTGGCTCCGATCGTGGGAGCGTTCGCCGCCGGATTGATTCTGGAAAGAATCACCTATCAGGATCTGGCGACCAAAGAAAAAATCGAACTGGAAGTCGCCATCCGTCCACTCACGGCGTTACTGGTCCCCATCTTCTTCGTGCAGATGGGGATCATGGTCGACCTGAGCAGTTTCACCGACCCCAACGTCTGGCTCCTCGCTGGCGCCATTACGGTGGCCGCCATCATCGGAAAACAGGTCTGTTCACTGGGCGTGCTGGAGAAGGGACTTGATCGGCTTTCGGTGGGACTGGGAATGATCCCCCGAGGAGAAGTCGGTTTGATCTTCGCTGGAGTCGGCGCCGGTCTGATGATCAATGGAGAGAAAGTCGTCAGCCCTGAAGTTTATTCCGCCATTGTCGTCATGGTCATTCTGACGACCATGGTGACCCCTCCGTTATTAAAATGGTCGATGAACCGCAAACAAACACTGGAAGATGTCTGATGACATTACTTCCAAGTCTATTCACATCGAAGCAAGGGGTCAGGATTCAGGGGCCGGGGATCAGAAAAAGGCTGGAAATTCATGCCATTTCCTACTCACCACCCACTATCCACTACCCACTTCTCTCCTATTCATATCAAACTTGGAAGTACTGGATGAGCACTTTACCTCCCTGTCCTGAATGCAAGTCCGAATTCACCTATGAAGATCGAACACTGCTCGTCTGCCCCGAATGCGGTCACGAATGGAGTGCCACCGAAACGAGCGCCGGCAATGAAGAACGCGTCTGGAAAGATGCCAACGGCAACATACTCAATAACGGTGACTCCGTCCTGGTGATCAAAGATCTCAAGGTGAAAGGAGCCTCATCCGTTTTGAAATCAGGCACCAAGGTGAAGAACATCCGCCTGATCGAAGGAGACCACGACATTGACTGCAAAATCGACGGCTTTGGGGCGATGCAACTGAAGTCTGAATTTGTCAAGAAAGTCTGACACCGGCTTTCATACTGTGACAGTACTTCCAAGTCTATTCACATCGAAGCAAGGGGTCAGGATTCAGGGGCCAGGGATCAGAAAAAGGCTGGAAATTCATGCCATTTCCTATCCACCACCCACCACCCACTTCTCTCCTATTCAGATCAAACTTGGAAGTACTGTGTGATCATGTGAAGGAGAAGAGACTCGGGGTGCAGTCGCCGATTTGAGGAGACTGCACTCATTGTTGACTCAAATTACTTCACGGTCGGCGGGAACTCGCAGAGTGGTTTGCCATCGGCTGCGTTCCAGACGCGCAGCACACCATCTTCCCCTCCCCCGATGATGACACTTCCATCCGCTGGGACGGCAGATGCGTGCAGAAAGGCTGGCAGGTTCGCAATCGAGCGGACTTGTCCCCCCTGATCGGTCACCACGCGAATCATCTGATCACCAGAAGAGGTTGCGATATTGATCGTCGCTCCCAGAAAACGGGCGGAGGTCACTTCTTTATTCCAGCCTTCAATTTTTTTGATCCGTTCACCGATCTGCATGTCCCAGATCAGTACGGCACCGTCTGAGCCGGCGCTGGCGACCATTCGGCCATCCGCCCGAAATGAAACCCCCAAAGCATGATGCGTGTGTCCCTCGAAGAGATGGGTCATCTTGCCGGTGGCAACATCTGTCACTTTGACGAGTTTGTCGGAGGCTCCCGAGGCCAGTCGCGTCCCATCCTGGGAGAATTCGAGACAAAGCACGGCATCGGTATGCAGGTCGTTCCATTCCGCGACCCGCTTTCCTGTTTCCACTTCCCACAGACTGATCTCACCGGTCCGGGAGGGTTCTCCGCCGCCGACTGCCAGTGTTTTGCCGTCTGGACTGAATCGCACGGTATTCACCTGATCTGCAAAAGCCGCAGGCTGGTCGGCTCCTCCGAGAACCCGTTCGAGGATCCAGTGGGCATCTGTTCGCAATCGTGTTGTCTGGCCATCTGACCGGCCATATGTCTGGCTCGTCAGAAATTCACCAGAGACAGGAGACACAATGACAGCCGAGGCAATCGGGGCAGGTGTCGCTTCGTCATGACCAGGGACATGCACGATCGGATTGCCGGAAGCCATTCCCCAGACTCGTTGTTCACCATTGTCATAGACGGCGGCCACGGTGAGGGAATCGACGGAAAAGGAGACCGCGACAGGACGTTGCTGACGCGCAGACTGGGCTTTCTGAAGTTCAGCCAGTTCCGCTTTCGCCTGTTCGACCGCTTTGGTTGCAACGGCATTGGCTTCCTTGGTCTGAGTGAGAAGTTCTGTGTTTCGCATCTGTCCGGCAGTGGCAACTTCGATTTCACCGGTCGCATCATTCAGATGATTCTCGTAAGTCTGAGAATCTTTTTTCGCCGCGGATTCCTTTTCATTGGCCTTGGTCAGTTTATCCTGTTCGGCCTTCAATTGCTTATCGAGTTCGGGATCGGTTTTCCCTTCCTCCAGCATCGCAATCTTGGCGGAAATTCCGTCAATCGCCGCTTGAACGGCCTCTCGCTCGGTGACTGCTGTTTCCAGGGCTTTCCGCTTGTCAGGCAGAACCTTGTTGGCATTCTCGATGGTTTCGTTCGCCTTTTTTAGAACTTCATCCAGCGACTTATTGGCAGCCGTGAGACGTGTCTCTTCCTTCTTCTGGTAGTCGAGTTCGAGAGACTGTGCGGCAAGTCTCCAGTTGACGGCGGCGGTTCGATTCCGGGAGTCGAGGTCTTCTTTCAGATCAATGAGAGACTTCCCTGACAAAATCTCCCAGACCCGAACAATTCCGTCACCACACCCGGCGGCAACCAGTTTGCCGTCTGGAGAAGTCGCGAACGTAACTCCTCCCGGAATGGTGAAGGTCTTTGCCAGAGCCCCGTCCGACAACTGCCAGACAAAGACCTCTCCACTTTTTCCACCAGCAAGCAACCGGCTCCCGTCATTCAAGCGGTGCAGAGAAACGATGTCGGCACCGGCTCCTGCCAGTTCTTTGGGTGCGGCCAGTTCGGCATCCGGAGAGGGAGGGAGAGTCCAGACCCGAACGATCTTGTCTGCTCCGGCTGCGGCCAGAGATTTCCCATCCGGCAGCCAGGCAATTGCCGCCACCGGATGAGGCGAGGTGATTACTGCGGTTCTGGTGCCTGAAGAAAGATTCCAGACGGCCAGTTCTCCAGCTGCGGCAACAGCAACCGACTCTCCGTCCGGTGAGACGCTTAAATGTTTGGCCTCTTTAAGAAGATCAGGAATAGTCTTGCTTGTTTTCCCTGAGGCCACATCGACAATGTGTAACGTTCCCTGTTGATCGATCGCCAGATGATTTTTTCCGTCCGACGACAGACTGCTGGCAACCATGTTGGGGAGAGAGAATTTCTCCAGTGGGGTGACAGCCTGCCGGTCCTGATGCCAGATTTTTACTTCGCGAAATCCGGCCGAGGCCAGTCGTGTTCCATCCGGACTGAAGGCAACACCTTGAACCACACCCTCATGGCTTCGTGCCGATTGCGGCGAAGACTGAAGGGGAGAAAGCGTGGCGTCAATGAGAAGTGTTGAGAACTGTCTGGTACTCAAATCGTAAATGGCGATCTGATTTCCTCGACCACACGCTCCCCAGCGTCCATCCTGTGTGATGTCGACTCCATAAATGGGATGCACGCCCGCCGGAAGTGAACGCCATTGAATCTTTTCCACTTCGCGAACGGAATCTTTCGCCCCAGCGTTGATCCAGTCGGCCAGAACTTTCAGTTCGGCAGGAGTCAGCTTCTTCGCCCCGACGGTATTTCCTTCCGGGGGCATCACGTAATCCCCTTCGTGAATGGAAGCGAGATAGACGAGACTCTCTGCCGATTTCCCTGGGACGACTCCGTCGCCGGAATCTCCGCCAGTCCGAACGAATTCCGGAGACTCCAGATTCAGTGCCCCTTCTGTGGTCTTCTTGTTATGACAGGCAAGACAGTTGGACTTCAGAATCGGGAGGACGTCCCGATAGAAATCGACATCCGCCTGTGTTGCTGATCCGGAACACAGAAACAGCGACAACAACATCCCGGTTCGGATCACACGACTCATTTGCTCTCCGCGGCGTTCACCTGAATACGGATTGGCTCTGACACGACAATATCAACGATTTCTTTGGGAGCGGCCGCGGCGGTGACCGCTTTCAGACGTTTGTCGATCTCCGCTCTTTGGGTCTGAGCCTGCTTCAGCTTTTCCTCCGCCTGTTTGGCGGTTTCTGCTGTTGCGGCCTTGTTTTCATCCGCGGCAGACTGAGCCGTTGCCGCCGCTGCTTTTGAGGCTTCGGTCAGCTTCGTGATTTCTTCATCCTGCAGACGCAGTTCTTCTGTCGCCTTCTCAACGGCAGGAACGTTGTAGCGATACTTCGTGACCAGTCCTCCATACATGGCGAAAACATGTTCACCAGGAGGAAGCTTTAACTCTCCAAGATCGACTGGCAAGTCGACAGTCGGGCTGTTCAACGGGACATTCAACGGTTTGACTTTTTCATAACCGGCTCCAGTCGGTTTCAGCGTCAATGCCCCGGAGAACTCTCCGCGCCAAGTCAATTTCATTGGGATCGTCAACTTGTCGGTCGGACCCGCGACGATCACTTCGGGATTTGCCGGAGCGATTGTTAATGGAGCCGCTTCCTCTGACGTGATGGAGACCGCGACATCGGCCATCAGCCGAGGATTGGGAATCTCGGCCTGACTGTTCACAACCGCCCAGGCCATCGACGCCAGACGGCTTTCATGGGTCACCGTCTTGTCACCAATCTGGGCACGACCAAAGATCTTCGGAGAACCTGTAACTGTTGGTCCCCCTTCCACTGCGCTGATCAGCAGAATGCCTCGGCTTTGTCCGGCAGGCATTTTCAGACCGGTGGCACTCATGCCGACCGGAAGTTCTTCCATACTGATTTCAATTGGTCCGTCGAACCCATCCTTGCGGATCGCAACCACTTCGAAAATCATGGTGCCGCCGGATCGCAGTGCAATCGGCTTGGAAAGGGAATTTCGATCGCCGTTCCTTAATTCCATATGCAACGCCCAGGTCGCCAGCGAGAAATCGGGTTCTGCCTGACGAATGATGAGCCGGTAGACACAGCGCGGGTCTCGGCGTGTTCCCCCGAACAGGTCTCGCACCTGCACTCGATAGGTTCCGTCTTCCTTGATGTCGATCTTGCCGAGTGCATCCGAAGTACCGACGTTATACGGAGGACCGCTATAGGAGTACCCGTTTGATGAGACCTTCACCGGGCTGGCAATATCGTTGAATTCCGCGACGTCGACAGTGTTCTCAACGTCCCCTTTCTTGACGACCTGTTGAACAACAACAAACGGATTTGTCGGAAGTCCGAATCGTTCTGAAACGACTTCCACCCACCACACTTCTCCCTTCTTGGCGGTGAACTCATAGGTGTCCACATCCGCTGCCGGGAAGAAGGCTCCGGCAATATCACACGGGAGCGTGATTTTCTGGGCATCTGTCGGGCGATTATTCGGCTCGACTTCCGTCACCGATGCCGGTTGAGAAACAATGCTCGGCACGGAAATCATGTTCACGTTCTGAGTCGACGGGTGCCGCGTAATTGGAGCGGACTCCGGCAATGTCTGTGTCACCAGTCGATAGTAAGATTCCGGGCCTCCTTCAAAAGTGAGTCCCTGAACTTTGATGATGTATTTTCCCGCTTTGGGAATGGTGTAATCGAGCAGACCATGACGACGATCTGCGACAAGGTCCCGTCCCTGTTCATCAGCGATCATCAGGACCGGTTTCAACTTCGAATCGATCCCCAGAGCGGCACATTCAACAACCAGACGGGTCGGCTGATCGAATGACATTGAGTAGTAGTCAATCGCTCTCGCAGTTGTATGAGCATTGCAGACGGAGTTCGCATCGATTTCCATCGCCGTCTGCAACGTGGTGTTCGGTTTGGTTCGCATCACTTCCGGCAATGTTCCAACCGAGAACGCTCGTGAAGCCGAGATTCCAAGACGTGTCATGAGACGTGCCTCGTAAACTCCCGTCGGAGTTTCAGGAGCGATCTTCACGAGGAACTGATTCGGTTTCACGACTCCCTGATCATCTGTCAGAGGGACGGCTGTGATGCGTGCGTCCGAGAAAAGGAGATCGGTGACACCGTCCAGATTTTCTCCATTGATGGTGACCGGAATCTCCGTACCTGCTTTTCCTCCCATCGGCGCGACGGTCAGTATGCGTGGGGCCGGAAGACAGAC
>DATMFC010000343.1:0-6413 GCA_035556335.1 Planctomicrobium sp.
TCCTATTCATTCAGTATTTTTTCGGGCAGAACCCGGTTGAAATCCGGTTTGTGATTCCCAGTTGGCACGGTAAACCGGTATCCTGTTTCTCTGGGGCGGAGTTGTGCCAATCTTCAATACGGAGTGGATGAATGAAGGTGACACCGAACGTGATTTCAAGGCGGATTCTGTTTTGCCTTGCCGCGATCGGGTTCTGGACTGCTTGTGGATCAGATCAGTCTGGCTCACATGCTTGGGCTCAGTTCGGTCCCAGCATCCTGCCACCTCAGCGCGAACCGGCCGGAGAGTTCGGTCCGGTCCGGCGATTGCCACGTGATCCGCGAACTCAGACGACTTATTTCCGGTCGGTCAGTTCGATCAATTCCGGGAATGTGGCCGAAGGGATTTCCACACTGCAGGAAATTCTCGATCAGGAAAGTGACTTCTTTCTCGCAGAAACTCCAACGTCTTCGCAGTCTATGTTCGGTCAGGTCGAACAGTTGCTGGCGAAGCATCATGAAGAGTACGAACGTTTGTTTGGACCCACTGCCAGACAAATACTGAACGACGCGCGTACCCGGCAGAATACAGTCGGTCTGGAAGAAGTGGTTCGGCGATTCTCACAAACCACGGCTGGAGCGTCGGCACTGGAAGAATTGGTTCAACTGGAACGGGATTCCGGCGAACCCGCCCGGGCCGCTCGCCTGCTCGAACAACTGGCTCGACATCCTCAAAACAAGAATCCCCGAAGGTCAATCACAGAAGCCATTGGTTTACTTGTCTCAACCGGTGACGATCGACAGGCGCGAGCGCTGCTGGCCCGATCGTCGGATCTGCTTCCGGATGCCGCTGAAAACGCCACGTTGCTCCAACGTAAGGGAAGCCCTGCGATTCCTTCGATCGGCGGGGCTCCGCTTTATGAATGGCGATTGCCGTTTGGCGGAGTTTCCAATATCGGCGGTTCGCAACCCGCCCCGGCGTTTACGTCGACTGCGTGGAAGTCTGTTCTGGTTGACGACACTTACGACTTCTGGTTGCTGGAGTCTCCCGGCGTGGCCGAGCGGTTGGGGAAAGATACACGTGATCTGATCGAAGCGACAGAACATCGGGTGCGTGCGAGTTCAGGACGGATCGCCATGCCGGCCGGGCGTCCATTGATTGTGAATGATCTGGTGATCTGCTCCGGCCCCGGGAGTGTGAAGGCATTTGACATCAAGTCGGGTGAGCTGGTCTGGAACGGACTGGTCATTGATGAAACGTTCGAGTATCTGGCGAAATGGTCTTACTCGGCAGGGGAATCACAGGACGGCACTCGTGAAGAGATGCGGAGCCTGTTTGCCACAGTGCGTGGCTGGCGGGATTTGACGTCGACCTCCATCAGCACCGACGGACGCCGCGTTTATGCAGTGACGGGATCCCAGCTGGTCGGCACAACGAGCCCGCATCGGATGATGCAGAATACACAACGGCATCCGTTGCTTCCTCAACGCTCCAATCGACTGGTGGCCTACGATCTGGCGACAGAGGGAAAGATTGCCTGGCCCTTGAATCTGCATCTCTCCAGTGCGTCGGAAGAGACGTTCAACGAACCGCGTGAGATCTTTTTCCTTGGGGCACCGTTGCCGGTGGGTGACCATCTTTACGTTCTCGGGGAAGAACGGGGACAGGTACAATTGTTTGAACTTGATCCGGAGACAGGGGGAATTCTCTGGTCCATCGGATTGTTGAACCCGGACCGTGATCTCGTTCTCGATGATGCACGTCGTCTCTCAGGTCTGATGCCGACCTGGGCCGATGGATTGCTTGTTTGTCCAACGGGGGAGGGAACGCTCGTCGCCGTTGATCCGATGAAACGACAAGTGGTCTGGACTCATTTCTATTCGACTCTGCCATCACCTCAACAGACTCAGGCACTCATGATGCGGGTGGTGCGTCCGCAAAATCTGGCTGCCAGTCAGGCTCGCGAGGAGTTGTTGACGGATCAACGCTGGTTTGACTCGCGAGTCATCGTGGCTGGTTCTTATGTCATCTACACGCCGCCGGACGATGACGCGCTGATCTGTCTGAATCTGAATGACGGGACGCCGGTCTTCAAGAACAACCGTTTGCGAGGGCAGTCGGTTTATGCGGCGACCGTTTATCAGGACAATCTGATTCTGGTGGGACGCAGCGAAATTTCCGCAGTCAGTCTGTCGGGAGCGAATTCACTCTGGAAACGGTCGATTCCCATTCCGAACCCAAGTGGTCGGGGAATTCGAATGGGGGATCAGTTTCTTCAACCGCTGGAATCTCGCGAGATCGCCGTGATCGATCTTCCGACCGGACGACTGCTGACCCGGTTTCCGGTTCCCGGTGATCTTCCGCCAGGGAATCTGGCTGCGGCCAACGGTCGATTGCTGATGCAAAGCGGATCCGATGTCGTGGCGTTGCGTTCTCTGGAAGAACTGCAACATGAGATTGTAGAGTTGCTGAGCACCGCGGCACAGGATTCACAGGGGCTGGCATTACGTGGGGCCTGGGACTTGCAACAGGGGAAAATGGAGACCGGTCTGGCCGATCTCAATAAGTCTGTCGCCGTGAAGAATGATTCCTTCGCGCGGTCTGTGCTGGTCTGGTCGGTACTGGATGGATTGCGGACCGATTTCCCGGCGTATCGAGATCAGGCCAAGCAACTCGAGCAGACACTGGAAGGAACCGAACAGCGGCTGCAGTTCCTGAAAACGTTTGCCATGGGATTGCAAAACTCCGGCGAGAAGGCAGCCGCGTTCTCAGATTATCTGAAGATTCTTCAGATCATTCCCTGGCCGGAAACGATGCAGGATCTGGACAGTGATTGCGGGGCAACTGACAGCCGCTGGGCACTGGCACGGCTGGCGGAGTTGCTTCGAGGGACCGATACCGAGCTTCGGAAAAAGTTACTTCAGCAGTTTGATGGCTGGGTGGCGGAATCGAGTGATGAGACGTTGTTGCGGCTTCTCCCGTCGATCCCGAATGGCTGGATTCCTCCTCAACGGGTTTTGGGCCGTCTCGTCAATGTTCCGTTGAAGCCGGAGTTGCGGAATCAGTTCGAAGCGATTTTCCGACCGATGCTCCGTCACGGTGATGCACGAATTCGAACGCAGGCGGCGGCTCAACTGCTCCGTCTGGCCCGTGATCTCAATGACACCCGCATGCTGGAACAGATGCTGTTGATTCTCGAAAAGGAACCCTCTGTTCAACTCGGTTCGACAGAGCAGACGACTGGTCAGTCATCACGTGATCTGGCTTCGGCGACGCGACTGGATCCGGTCATTGCCGAGCGACTGCATTCGGCGTTGACCTGGCCTCGATCAATTCATGTAGGAGAACAGCAGGGGAGTGCTAGTCGTTCCTCTCTCTCACAAATTCCCCGACTGGGTCCTCCTTCTCCGGCATTGGACGGCTGGACATTTTTTCTGGATCAGGCCGGGGGGCACATTGAGATTTTCGACCCTCAAGGACGACATCGTGACCGGATTGCCACTGGTTATCCCGGGGTGCGATTCGCGGTGGAAACCGATCTGGCCCGATCTGTCTCCATGCAGGGACATCTGGCAGTCGTGGTGCTGCTTGACCGTTTCCTGCTGATTGATTTTCTGAATGAATCGCAATCACCTCGACTGGTTTTGAATCGTTCCATCACGGGAGATGGAGATACCGTTTTCAGTGGTCGTGGGCCCTTCTCGGTCCTGCCACGATCGGGCTTGCGTTCCTCACTGGTCGATCTCCGTTCCGGTCACCTGAGCGGGAACGTCGGACCGTTATCTGCTTCGATCCTCTGCTATACCTCCGGCTCAGACCTGATGGCGATCTCCCCTGAAAATGGGGCAGAACTCTGGCGACGGCGTGATATTGTCGCGGGGTCGGAAGTTCTGGGGGATGATCGTTACGTTGTCGTCAAACCTCCTGAAGAATCGGCCGTCGACGTTTATAGTGCGCTTGATGGGGCCCACCTCTCCCGCCGTGCATTACCGGCGGGAGTGTTGACCAGCGTTGATCGCCTCAGTGGGGACTGGGGCCGATTCCTGCCCCGCGTGGAATACCATAACGATCAGTTTCACTGGTCACTTTACGATCCTGCCCGGGATGAAACCGCCTGGACTCATTCCGCACCGACAGGAACATTGTGGAGTATTGTTGACGGAAGTCAGATTGCTTTTGTGACCACGGATCGTCAATTGACCATCAAAGATGGGCTGACTGGAGAAGAACGATTCAATGTGAAGATTCCATCCGAGCAGAAAATCGAGCAGTTCGCGGTGTTGCAGTATCCCGAGCAGACGATTCTTTGCACCGCGACTCATCGCGCGGATGCCATCCGTCGACAGACGATCGGGATTCGTTCGCAGGATTTGATTCAGTCGGAAGTAAACGGATTGGTCTGTGCCTGGTCTCCGGAAACCGGTGACGTTCTCTGGTCGACCGAGGTGGCCAATCAGAATGTTGTCACGCAGTCTCCCAAAGAATGGCCGATTCTGTTATTCGCGAAAGGTCGAGGACGAATGGAGAGCGTGATTCTCAATCGATTCACCGGGAATGAGATTCGCCGAAACTCGGCTCCTGACGATCGGTCTTCCGGGATCAGTTGGCTCACCGAACAGCACCCGTTACGTCTGCAACTGAAATTTGGACAGGACCGGACGACATTGTATTTCGGCAAGACTCCCCCGGTTCCGTTGAAACCGATTCTGCCTGATCAGTCGGAATCGCTTCGCTAGCGTGTGTGGGCCTTTATGATAGTTGAGAAAATGAAGGAATTGATCTCACGCAAAGGCGCTAAGGCGCAAAGGATTTCTGATAGCGTCCTTTCTTGCTTTGAGAGGAATCAGATGAATTTAACCCTCTCAAAACAGGTGAATTTATCATTGACCAGACCGTCTCTTCCCCAATCTTGCCTGAATCAGAAAGCGATGAATTCATTCAAAATCTCCAGGCAAAATCCTTTGCGCCTTAGCGCCTTTGCGTGAGTCCTTCTGATTCTCTTCGCATTTTTTGTGAGTTGTGTCGAGGAATGATGGAGTTTGAGAGGAAACCTTGCTTGGCGTTTGTGGTGCGTCGCGACGTCCCCTGTGTGTTGCTGATATGCCTGGTCATCGCGGTTCAATGGAGTCAGGTTAGGGGAGGGGACCTGATTGAAGCTCTGTCTTCCTCAAAACGTGCCGAACGAATCTTCGCCGAACAGGAGTTGATTCGTCGGGGAGAACTGGATTCTCTGAACGGGCCAGTGACAGATGCCGCCACACGTCAGGCGCTGTTACGGATCCGTCGAGCGATTCAGATTGACCGCGCGCATCGGGCGTTGCAAGCAAAAGAGCCCAGGGATGAAGTTGGGGGAACGTCAAGCGAAACAAGGCCATTCACGGTGGCAGATTGTGTTCGTATTTCTGCTCAGGCCACTTTGGGAACAACACTCACTCCGGATGTTCCACAACTGATCCGGGTGCGGGTGAGACTGGATGTCGCTCCGAATGTCCGACCGCTGTCTGTATTGATTCGCGATGCGGATCTGGTGTTGAGTTGTGACGGAATGATCTCCCCTCCGTTCAGCCCGGACGGGAAACGGGAACTGACCTGTGATGAATCCTTCTCCGAATTCACCGTCAACTTTGTGGCACCGGAATCTGGACGACCATTACAGGGAACTTTGAAGGGACGGATTCAGCTTCGCGCGGCGGCAGGTGAGGAAACGGTTCCTTTTCATTTGAATCGGCCTGTTTTTGAATCGCAATACGTTGGGGGCACGGAAGCCCGATTGATCAGCGTTCGGATTGATGAGTTCGGACTGGAAACCCGACTGAAGATCGCTGATCCCCCTGGCGTGGTCTGGGAGTCCTATCAGATCGAAGGACTTCATCGAAACATGACGTTTAAACCGGCCGATGGAGACGAGATCCCTGCGTCGGAAATGACCGTCTCTGCCAGTGAGAACGGAACGCACACGGTGACCTGCCGTTTTCCTGAAGTGCGAAAACTGGACGCTGAAGATCAACTGCTGGCCCGACTGTCTGCCGTCGTGTCTGTGATTGAATTATCGTTTGAAGTGAACGACATTTCGGTCGGGATTCGAGAGTGAGGGGGCATTCCCCGGTTTGTATCGTTGAGGAAACGCACCGTGGATGGGTGGCCGGGGCGCGGAGGGAATCCTCCTGTTTCATAAGACGTCCACGGCCCCGGTGACACGAAGCGTGGTCGCCGCATCCCGGGGCCATGAATGCACTTCTTTCTGCCCAGTCACCACTGCGTAGACTCCTTGATGATCAGCAACGATAACACCGCGCCCCGGCCACCCCTCTCGCAAAGTACGGAATGCACCCCGGGAGTGACAGATTCTTTACGCAAGCAGTTCCTGGACAACATGTCCTTCGACATCGGTCAGCCGGAAGTCGCGTCCCTGAAAACGGTAGTTGAGTCGAGTG
>DATMFC010000344.1:0-40901 GCA_035556335.1 Planctomicrobium sp.
AAGGAAACACCGGCCTGATGCGAGCGGTCGACAAATACGAACACCGTCGCGGTTACAAGTTTTCGACCTACGCCACATGGTGGATTCGTCAGGCGATCACCCGGGCGATCGCCGATCAGGCCCGCACGATTCGCATCCCGGTCCACATGATCGAAACGATGTCCCGCCTCCGCCGTGTCAGTAAAACACTGGTGCAGGAACTCGGACGGGAACCAACCGTCGAAGAAGTGGCCGAAGCCGCTGACGTCAATGTGGAAGAAGCCCGTCGGGTTCTGAAAATGGCCCGTACTCCCGTCAGTCTGGACAAACCGGTCGGCGAGAATGACGACAGCCTGTTCGGCGACTTCCTCGAAGATACCAGCGAATACAACCCGGTTTCGCAGGCCGCTCAGGAGATGCTGAAGGACAAGATCGATCAGGTCCTGAAAACACTCACCTACCGCGAACGGGAAATCATCAAACTCCGTTACGGGCTCGGCGATGGCTATACTTATACACTGGAAGAAGTAGGGCGTATCTTCAAAGTGACCCGTGAACGTGTCCGCCAGATCGAAGCCAAAGCGGTCCGAAAACTCCAGCACCCTGCCCGCTCAAAACAGCTCCAAGGGTTCCTCGAACGACTGGCGTTGAATACGTCGAACAACTGATAGGAACATTCAACTCTTCAATCAGTATCAGTCGAGGAGACGGGCATGTCCGCTGTCGATTATTTTGAGTGGATCAGATTCCTGATGATCCCGATGGCGGTCATTGCTTTGTTTTTCCTGGTGATCACGTCGCTCTACGTCTATTTTGATGCCGAGAAGCGGTCTGGCAGCAGACTGTTCTCGGTGATCTTGACGGTGAGTCTGGCTCTCTCACACTGGCCGATCAGCTTTCTCGTCTATCTGGCCTGTACTGCCATTCTGGATCGTCGTTGGAAAACGGACGATCTGGAGCGACTTACCAAATAGCTTACCCCTCCACCCGACACAGTTCCCGTTTTCTACTGCTCAGAAACCGAGAGACACAGACTGATAACCGTTCGGACCGGTCTCATACCAGACGAAAAAACTCGTCTGGTATTTTTCACATCTTACTCATGCCCGCAGTCGCCGCTCGCGATCAGCCGCATAAGCCAGACAGGCGCGGAGATCCTCTGTCGTCAGTTCAGGGAAATCCGCGAGGATCTCCTCTTCAGTCATGCCACTGGCAAGATATTCCAGGATATCTTGTACGGTAATACGCATCCCACGAACGCACGGTTGCCCGCTCCGTTGATCCGGTTTGATCGTGATGCAACCTGTATAATCCATAAACCAAGGCTATCCTGACATTTCAAATTTGTCAATCTGCATGCTGCAATCCAGAAATTTTCATTTTTTTCATGTAACAAAACTCTGATATGGGAAATACATCCTTAACGGGGCATGACTCCCTATTACTGAAGAACGGGCAGTAAGCTGGCATCGGAGACCATGGCACATCCGTCGACATCAGTGAACCTGGCGCGGGAATGGGCGAAGTCCCAGCAGAACATTCTCGCGTACATCGGTTCGTTGACTTACAACGTTCGTGAGGCGGAAGAACTGCTTCAGGAAACCGCCGCAAATGTGTTTGAACATGCCGACCGCTACGATCCAGCCCGACCGTTTCTTCCCTGGGCATTGGGAATCGCCAGAAACGTCGTGATGAAACACCGGCGCCAAGTCGCGCGTCATCAGTGTGTGATTGACCTGGAGGCCATGGAACGCCTGGCCGACATCTTCGACGACCTCGCTCCACAGCGGGAGCAACTGCGGGACGCTCTGAACGAATGTCGCGAGAAACTCCCTCCCCGATCACAGCAAATCTGCCGACTCCGCTACGAAAGCGATCTCAACATGAGCGAGATCGCCAAACGCCTCGGCTCCACAGCCGGCGCCATTCGAGTGCTTCTTCACCGCATCCGTGATCAGTTGCGGCAATGCATTGAAAAGCAGATCGAAACGGAAGGAGTCGGGCCATGAACCACTTCCAGCAAATCATCGACGCCTGGCTCGACGGCACCATCACCGACGAGCAGATCAAATTTCTCAACCAGACCCTGCTGGAGTCAGACGAACTGGCTCAACAGTTCGCAACACAGGTCCAACAGCACTACATCCTGCGAGAGTGCTACGCCAACGACGCCAACCTGGCCACGGCCCTGCTGACTCCTGAAACAGACAACAAGAATTCAAACAGCAGTATTCGCACCAGAGCAAAACAGAAGAAAACCCGCGCACCGTTCCATCGCATCCTGCTCTCCGCAATCGCTCTGACCTTCCTTCTTGTGATTGGAGGAGTCTGGAGACTCAACACGATTCACGTTGTAAATCGCCCGTCAGAAGAACCTCACGCCGCACCTGTAACAATGCCTCGTCAGACTCCAGTCGCTGCGATTATCGGAGCGGACGAAAAGAACAATGAACTGCAAATCGGGCAAGCATTCTACGACAACGACCGCATCACATTTCACTCTGGATCGGTCTCCTTACGATTTCAACTGGGAGTCACAGCAGAATTCATCGGCCCGACTGATGTGGAGTTTGTTGATAAAAAGAAAATTATCTTACATCGTGGTCAGATGACCGCTGATGTGGATCCTTCCGCGATCGGCTTCACGGTTGAAACGGCGCATGCAAATATCATTGACCTCGGGACAAAGTTCGGAGTTCAGGTTCAGGAATCTGGTGAAACCGACGTTGTTGTTTTTGATGGAACCGTCGATGTTCAATACAAACATCCAGCCGAAACACAGGAAGCGATCGCCCGCTACGAACGTCTGACTGCAGGGGAGGCCATCCAGGTGAAAGGGGGCAGTCGATTTTACCGCATTCCCGTGGTTCAATCTGCTGGCGATTCAACTGCGTGGTCCACAAAAATCGAGGAGGCGGAATCTCGTTTTGTTTCGAGCATCAGCGACAACTTTCCAGAGTCCAGTCGCCCCATTTATTACAACCTTGTCGCCAACGGCTTCGACGAAGATGCATTAAGCTATGTCGACCGTCCTTATGAATGGAACAGTCCCCCAGAAATTCCCTTTCCGGAACAACTTCGCGGTGGAGATTATATTCGCATGATGAACGCTCTGAAGTTCGTCATGAATCTGGAAGTGAAAATCGAACTGCACCAACCCGCTGACATTTATATCCTCATCGACAAACGCGCCCCCCCTCCGGCTTGGTTAGCTCGCGAATTCACCAAAACAGACATGGTGATCGGGATGGATGAATATGATCCCAAAGGTTACTTCGGCGGTCCATTGGTTGAAAACATCCAATCACTGGGAATCGGAGCAGGACAAAGTGTCGACTATATATTTGACATCTGGGTGAAGCGTGATGTTCAAGAAAAGTCGATCGTCCTTGGAAGTCTGGTCGAACCAGAACCGGTCGATGCAAAATCCAATCGCCCCAAGTCGCCACTTGTTACCACTGGGATTTCAATGTACGGAGTTGTGTTGACCAATCATTCCTCAAATTAAATCTTGTTCCCAATCCAATAAAGTAGATATCTTTCAGAAATGTGTTGTGGAGATAATCATGCGAACTGATAAAAATACGATAAGGCCAGGATTTACGCTGATCGAACTTCTCGTGGTGATTGCGATCATCGCAATCCTTGTTGCTTTACTACTTCCGGCAGTCCAGCAGGCAAGAGAAGCAGCGCGACGCTCACAATGTAAAAACAACTTGAAGCAATTCGGATTAGCTCTCCACAACTACCACGACACACATAATACATTCCCTTATCGACGAGGAGGGACAGGCGGATCGGGATGGACTAACATTGAACGGCTCTGTGGAACCGTATCATTATTACCACAAATCGAACAAACAACGCTTTACAATCAAATCACAAACTCAACGAGCCCAGACAACACGATAATGGCCATGGGTCCAGCTCCATGGTATAGCACAACCATTGCATATCGTCCGACTGGCCCTGCACAGTTTCCGGCTTGGGCAGTACAGATTTCAATGCTTCTATGCCCTTCAGCTCCACCTCATCCATCAACAAGTCGAGAAGCAAAGAAATCATACCATTTCTGCAATGGGGATGGCTTTTCCGACCAAAATTCAGATAAGCCTCGTGGAATGTTCGGATTTCGATCAAGCACAAGAATGAGGGACATTACAGATGGAACGAGCAACACAATAGCCATAGCTGAACGTGCCTTTGCTGTCAGTGGCCGAACAAGTATCGGGGCTATCGCAACAACATCGTTGCCCTCCAGCGCCAGCCCGGCTGATTGCGCCGCTTTATGGAATGGCCCTTCCCAGGGTTATACCGGAAATTTTACTGCTGACTGGAACGGAAACCGCTGGGCAGATGGTAATCCAAGCTTTAGCGCAGTTAATACAGCACTCCCTCCCAATAGCGCTTCTTGTACGATCGAAAGCGGAAATCTGCAGGGAGACAATCAGATCGGTTTTTACAGTGTTTCCAGCCATCATACCGGAGGAGCGCATATCCTCCTGGCCGATGGTGCCGTTCGCTTTGTCAGCGAAAACATTAACTCCGGCGACCAGACAGTTGCACCTGCCACACAAGGCCAGAGCAACTATGGAGTCTGGGGAGCACTTGGAACCAAAGGAAGTGGCGAAGTCACAGGAGAATTTTAAAGCAGAAATCCTGACCTTGTCTACTTGATCTGAAGAATCTCAAAAAATGATGACGCACACTTTCTATCTCCTGACATTCCTCATGTTGTTCATCTCCAATGGATGCGGTTCTTCCAGCGACAAGTGGAAGAAAGACCGCCCGAAAGTTGTTCCTGCGGCAGTCACTGTAAGTTATAAAGGAAACGCAGTTGAAGGAGCCAAGGTTTACTTCTCCCTGAAAGAAGGTTCCGTCGGTGCCGTCTCAGAAACGAACTCCGAGGGCGTTGCTCATATGACAACTTTTGAAAAGGGGGATGGGGTTGTGCCGGGAACTCACCTCGTAAAAGTTTCCAAAGTTCTCGTCGAATCGACAATCGGCACAGAAAAACTTCCTGATTCAGACGATTACCCAGTCACTGTCCGGAGAACGTCCTTACTGCCAGAAAAGTATGCTGACTATAAAACATCAGGATTCTCAGTGACTGTCACTGATGGAGAACAAAACAACTTTCAATTCGAACTGGTTGATTGATCGACCATCGCCACATCGCAGTACAAGTAACACTTGACCTCAGACACATCCTCACTGGAATACAACTCAATGACACTCGATCGACGACAATTTCTCAAACTGAGCGCGGCAGGGCTGGCAGCCACTTCTATGGGAAGACGACTGCAGGCAGCGGAAGAATTCCCGGTCCGCACTATCACGCGGGGGCCGAAGTTTCATTGGTTTGGGTATTACGATAAATTCGAGTTTGATCCGACCAATCGTTATGTGCTTTCCAACGAAGTCGACTTCGAACATCGCACTCCCACGGCAGATGATGTCATTAAAGTCGGAATGGTCGACTTGCAGGAGAATGACAAGTGGATCGAACTCGGTTCCAGTCGTTCCTGGGGATGGCAGCAGGGGTGCATGCTGCAATGGCGTCCGGGGACGAAATCAGAAGTCGTCTGGAATGACCGTGAAGGGGAGCAGCATGTCTGCCGATCCGTTGATATCGCAACCGGAGCAAAACGGACCATTCCTTCGGCAATTTATACATTAAGTCCAGACGGCAATTCCGGAATGACGGCCGACTTCGCGCGCATTCAGAATATGCGCCCCGGCTATGGATATGTTGGACTCCCGGACATTTATGCCGACCAGCCTGCGCCGGCGGATTCAGGAATTTTCCACGTCGACATGAACACTGGAAAACGGGAGCTGGTACTTTCCTTAAGGGAGATTTCCGACGTTCCGTTTGAAGGGGAACCGTTGCACAATCACTGGCTCTGGTTTAACCATTTGTTAGTCAGCCCGGATTCACGGAGATTTATTGCATTAAATCGTTGGCGTCCCCGTGACCCGAAAACTGGCGAGCCGATGGGAAAAGGGTGGAAGACCAGAATGATCACTGCCAATCTCGACGGAAGTGATCTTTATGTTCTTGATCTGCCAGGGATGATTTCTCACTTCGTCTGGCGTGATCCTGAACACATCTGCATGTGGACCAAACCGAAGGACGGCCCGGCAGGCTTCTATGTCGTACAGGATAAAACGACAAAAGTCGAACTGATCGGAGAAGGGGCCATGACACAAGATGGACATAATACCTATGTCTCCGGCCATCCTGACTGGATCTTATGTGACACCTATCCCGAAAAGAATACGCGCAAGCAGCGGCCTTATCTTTATCATCTCCCCACAAACAAACGGGTCGACTTAGGAGGATTCTATCTTCCTCCTGAATATGCCGGAGAATGGCGTTGCGACTTGCATCCACGCACCAGCCGCGACGGCCGCTGGGTCGCATTTGATTCGCCACACCTAGGAAATGGACGGCAGGTTCACCTGATTGATATTTCTTCCATCGTGAATTCATAAATGCGAGTGGATAGTGGGTAGGGGTTAGTGGGTAGGGGTTAGTGGGTAGGAATACGTCTCACTTCTAATCACTACCCACTAACGACTACCCACTAATTTGAAGCGAACTGGCGGTCTTCCCAGTCGTCGAGGGTGCAGATCACTTCGCGGGATTTGGAACCTTTGTAATCTCCGACGATACCGTCTTCGGCCATGTGGTCAATCATTCGTGCAGCCCGACCGTAACCAACTCCTAAAGCTCGCTGCAGCAGGGAACAACTGCCGCGGCCTTCACGAATCACCACTTCCACTGCCTGTTGATACATGTCATCCCGTTCGCGCGGGCCATCTCCGCCGCCAGCCGATGGACTCTGCATCGCGGCTTTGGTCGCCTGTTCGATTTCATCGCTATATTGTGGTGGGAACTTGCCGTAGAAATCGATAATCGAATTGACCTCTTCGTCGCTAATATAAGTCCCTTGTGCGCGCGTCAGATTACTGGTTCCGGGTGCTAAATAAAGCATATCCCCGTTTCCGAGCAAACGTTCGGCTCCCATCTCATCAAGGACAACACGACTGTCGACACGGCTGGCGACCTGAAACGAAATTCGAGCCGGCAGGTTGGACTTAATTAAACCGGTGATGACATCGACGGTCGGCTTCTGTGTGGCGAGAACCAGATGGATACCGACCGCACGTGACTTCTGAGCCAGACGGATGATGTGAGCTTCGACATCCTTTCCGGAAGTCATCATCAGGTCGGCCATTTCGTCGGCGATGATGACGATATAAGGCATCCGTTCAGGAACCATATCCGCTTCATCGCTGTCCGGGTCGATTTCGAGACGTTCGAGAACTTTCTCCTTGCCCATCTTGTTGTAACTGTCGAGATGACGCACGCCGACCTTGGCAAGCAGGTCGTAGCGTTCTTCCATCTTGTCGACGGCCCAGGCGAGAACCGCTTCCGCTTTCTTCATGTCAGTGATGACCGGATTCATCAGATGCGGAATGCGAGTGTAGGGGCTCAGCTCGACCATTTTCGGGTCGATCATCAGCATACGCACATCTTCCGGAGAGCGGGTCATGAGGATGGAGGAAATGAGCGTATTCAAACAGACGCTCTTTCCGGTTCCCGTTCGTCCGGCGATCAACAGGTGTGGCATCTTTGCCAGATCGACGACCAAGGGACGCCCGCTGACATCTTTGCCGAGGAAGATCGGAATCCGCATGTCCTGTGCTTTTTCACGACAGGCTGCAATCAGTTCTTTCAAACGGACGGTGACTTGTTTTTCATTCGGAACCTCCACCCCAACCGTGTTCTTGCCAGGGATCGGAGAGACGACACGAATGGCTGGAACGCGCAGTGCGATCGCCAGATCATCCGCCAGATTGGAGACCTTGGAAACACGCAGCCCTTTTTCCAGATTCAGTTCAAACTGAGTGACAACCGGCCCGGTGTCGACTTCACTGATTTTGACATTCAGCCCGAACTCGTCGAATGTCTGCTCGAGTATCGCCGCTGTTGCCTGAGCTTTTTTTGCGAGCAATTCAAAAGGGAACTCTTCCGCATCGTCCAGCATTTCCAGCGGCGGGAGATCAACTGAATTTCCCGCTGGTTCTGCTTTCCGAAACAGATTCAGAATCGAGTTGCCAACGGGCTTGGAACTTAACGGGGCATTGACCTTGAAGTCACTTGTGCTTGTGGGGGTCCGTGTTGGAGGAGTCGCTGAAACGGGAGCAGCAGCCTTGGCAAGCGGCTGCTCCGGAGTCTCATTCGAGTTCGTGCGAGCAACCTCGCGCGGAGCGATCGGGGGGGGGGGATCCGCGGTTGCATCGGGGGATGACAGATATCTCCGCCCAAATGGCCATAACAGAATTCGCAACGGCCATCCGACGATTCGTCCCACCAGCCCCAAGAACAATGTTTCCGTTGTCAGCATTAATCCGACAAAGAAGAAAGTGCCGACGATGACAATCGATCCGACTGTCGAAAAGTTCTCGGTCAGCAGCACTCGCCCCCAGGCACCGAGATACCCTCCACTTCCAATGAAGGGAGAAGGAGGAAGCCGGGGAGTCACAATCTGCAACAGGAGGCAGATCGCTACCAGAATCGCGCCGATGCCCATCAATCGCAACAGAGGATCACGAATTCGATCTCGGGAGAACATCCACAGATCGAACAGAACCAGACTAAACAAAACGAACCAGGCTCCCAGTCCGAAGGCATTCATCAGCGAGGAGGAAAGCATCGCACCGATGGGACCGCACAGGTTCATCGGAACCGTTCGTGACGGGAAGATCAGTGAAGACGGTGGATCAGCAGGATCGTAGCTGTAAAGAGCCAGACCAAGAAACAGCGCGACCGCAAACAGGCCCAAGGCCAGTACGTCGGTCCGAAGTCGCTGATAGTCGATCATAAGTTCGATGAAGAATCGCTTTGAGGAACAGTAATGCTGGTTCCATAATCCAGCGTCACACGTCGGAGCGAATCCAACACTCAAACCTACACCACAAATGGCGTAATGTTGACGAAACTCAACATTTTCTGTCGAGATTCTGCAACAAGTTGTTCCAATTGCTGCTTTCGTTGGCATTACGCCAGCCAGCATGATTGGACGGGTTCTGCCTGAGAGAGAAGATGGCGAATACGGGAGAAGAATAAGGGGCCAGAGGTCAGGATTCAGGGATCAGAAAGATCCGGAGAATCGCTCGCTTCCTCCCCACTTATTGAGAACACCGGATCGACGGAGTAAGAACAGAACGACAATCAGAGAGAAACAATTGCCACAAAGAAGACCGAAGCAAACGAATATTCCGGCAGTCACAATCAAGTGGATGACGGGGAGTTTTCCGCAATAGAACCAGATGGCGTGCGGCTATAGATGACGCCGCAATCGATCTGCTGAAATCCAGCCCCCAGAGCGGCTCGAACTGCGTCCGGATAATCTTCCGGAACATGAATCTCGGCCCGGGTGATCATCTCGGTTCGTAACCGGCGAATGGCTTCGACAATCAGAGTTTGCCCGAATCCCTGCCCTCGATATTTCTGCTCGACAAAGATGTCGACAAGCCCAATGGCTCGTTCATGCCAGGCATGAATGTAATGATCAAGACCAATGACGGTCATGCTGGCGATCGATGCACCAGTTTTGCGGTCGGACAACTGGAACCGCATCGACTCGATGTTTCCAAAACGACAAAACCACCACCAGCTCGGATGATCAGGCTGATCGGTGACTGTCAGTTCCGTCTGTCGGCGCAGCGCCATCAGACGGTAGTTCATCGGATCCCGTTTATCAGTCAAATCCCGTTGAAAAACCGGAATCCGCTGAACGGGCAGATATCCCAGCGAGCGAAAAAACGGGGCTGCGTAGAGATCTGATTCCAGAAATCCACTTGGTCTCGCTCCGCCATAGATCCCGAAGTAGAAGGGATCTTTGCCACGTGACTGACCGGCCTGAATGGAAGTCGCTCCGCGTGAAGTGAGATATTCTTCACAGCGCTGAATGAGTTCTTTCCCGATTCCCTGCTTCTGGTATTCGTGACTTACCAGAACGCAACAAATCACTCCCTGCTGATAGTCCAGTGCGTCGAGAGTCGGAAGAAAGCCAAACCCGGCGTGCGCGAATCCAATCATCTTCCCTTCTTCTTCGGCCACGATAAAACCGGCCGGGTCGAAATAGGGAAGCGAGAATACCGTCAACTCCAGCGCGAGTGTCGACTCAGGGCGAGCGAATGCCCGCCCTGTGTCAGACAGCCTCATCAGGTCCAACAAGCGCGGAGGATCGGTGTTCCGGAAAGTTCGGAAACGAACCACTTCATTTCACCTTCCGGCCAATCGCTTTCTTTGCAGCACCCGCAACAGCATCGGCAGTCAGACCGTACTTGTCGAGCAGCCCTTGTGGGTCACCGCTTTCCGCGTACTGGTCGCCAACGTTGATATATTCGACAGGAACCGGAGTCGTCTGGCTGACGGCCTGAGCAACTGCCGATCCGAGTCCACCATGATGCAGATGTTCTTCAGCAACAACGATGGCACCGGTTTCACGAGCGGCCTTCGCAATTGCTTCCACATCCAGCGGTTTAATAGTGTGCAGATCGAGGACACGCGCGGTAAGACCGGCTTCTTCCAGCTTTTTCGCGGCGTCCAAAGCTCCCGGAACCATCAGTCCGTTGGCGATGATGGTAACGTCTTTTCCGTCACGCAGCTGAATCGCTTTGCCGATCTGGAAGTCGATGCCGTCGGTGTAGACGGTCGCAACTTTTCCACGACCAACACGAAGATAGGCCGGGCCGTTGTGAGCCAGAATGGCGTTGGTTGCCGCAGTTGTGCAGACTGCGTCGGACGGAACAACAACGATCAGGTTCGGCAGGGAACAAGCCAGCCCAACGTCTTCAATTCCCATCTGGGAAGGGCCGTCTTCACCGATCGAAATCCCGGCATGGGTTCCAACCAGTTTGACGTTCTGGTTTGGAAACGCGACGGACATCCGAATCTGGTCGAAAGCGTTGTCCATCAGGAAGCAGGCAAAGCTCGCGACAACCGGAATCTTGCCGGAAGTTGCCAGACCACCTGCGACGCTGACCATGTTCGCTTCGGCAATCCCGACGTTGAATGCACGCTCAGGATAAGCGAGTGCAAAGACCTCGGTTCGGGTCGAGTTCCCGACGTCACCGTCAACGGTCACGACTTTCGGGTTCTTGGCACCAAACTCTTTTAAGGCTTCACCAAACGCATCACGGGTCGCCGGACCCAACTTCAAACCGCTGTATTCACCAAGATACATGAATCGATCCTATGGAAATGAAATGTTTCAGGGAGATTTGGAACAGGTTTGTACCAACCTGCTCGATTACGGGAATCAGAGCGACCTGCTCTCTAGCCGAGGAGTGCCAAAGCCTTTTCGGCCAGTTCCTTCGACAGTGGTTTTCCGTGATAATTCAGGTCCCCTTCCTGTTCGAGCAGCGGCAGAATTCCAAATCCCTTCTGGGTCCGTGAAACAATTGCGGTCGGACGATCTTTGACGGAGGCGGCGACTTTCAGTGCCGCGACCACTTCACCCATGTCGTTTCCGTTAATCGTCTGGACGTGCCAGCCGAACGCTTCCAGCTTGGGCTGAAATTCTCGAAGATCGAGAACGTCCTTGGTGGCTCCGGTCTGCTGGTAGCCGTTCTGGTCGATGATCGCGGTCAGATTGCTGACCTTGTATTTCTCGGCAGCGGCAAGCGCTTCCCAGACCTGACCTTCACCCATTTCACCGTCCCCAATCACAACGTAAACGTTGTAATCGGTTTTATCGAGACGGGCGTTCAAGGCGTGCCCGAGTCCGATGGAGAGCCCCTGTCCCAGCGAACCGGTTGAGGCTTCAATTCCCTTCAAACGGCGAACGTTCGGGTGACCTTCGTAGGGGCTTCCCAGTTTCCGCAGCGTCAGTGTTTCTTCGATTGGGAAGTAACCGGCATGAGCCATGGCGGCATACATCACCGGGCAAGCGTGTCCTTTGCTCAGAATGAACCGATCACGTGTCGGGTCTGTTGGATTTTGAGGGTCATATTTCATGAATCCCCCAAAGTACAGTGCTGTGACAACTTCCGTCGCCGACAGGCTGCTGCTGGGATGGCCGCTTGCCGCCGCAGTTGTCATGCGGATAATGTCTTTGCGGATCTCGTGAGCTTTTGCTTTTAACTGGTCGATGCTCAATTCAGGCACGGTCAGTCCTTTTCGATGAATCGTGTTGCCGATGTGTTTATTCGGGAGAACTGGCTCTCCCTGCTTCATTCAATGTTTTTTGTACGATAGAGCGAATCCACTCCGCATGGGTCGCGCTCCGTCACGCGGAAGATTGCGTTTCATCTCTCCAGAACCCGGCTTCGCGGGCACATGGTAGAGCAAACGGCTCTAGCCCGGTATGCTACAGAGCAGACTACACGATCGCAACCAAATGTTCAGCGGAACGAATCAGTAACACTTAATTCATCCAGACAAACAGCTCGATTCGTTTCATTCCCTCGCAGTCTGATTGCATTTTAGTCCTGCATTCAACATTTTCAGCCGTTAGAAACCCTGACAAAACCTTCCCCGATCCGCTCGCGGAAAGGGAATTCTCATCGTTTGAGAGGTTTTGTCCGTGGCTCTTAAAATTCTTCCCTGATCTCTCCATGATTTTCGTCCTCGATAACTACGACTCCTTCACTTACAACCTCGTGCAGCGGTTGGGAGAGATCGACCCTCGACTCGATATTCAGGTCCGGCGGAACGATCAGGTGACCCTCGACGAAATCGAGCAACTTCGCCCGGAACGAATTATTGTCTCCCCTGGCCCCTGCAGTCCCGCCGAAGCCGGATTATCAAAAGGGGTGATCGAGCACTTCGGACCGAAACTCCCTGTACTCGGTGTCTGCCTGGGACATCAGGCCATTGGCGACGTTTTCGGGGCGAAAGTGGTTCGGGCTCCCCGGATGATGCATGGCAAAACCTCTGAGGTGGAACATGACGGCCAGGGAGTCTTCGCCGGTCTGCCGAACCCGATGATCTGCACCCGATATCATAGTCTCATGGTCCCGGAGGAAACGCTTCCACCAGAACTGATCCCGTGTGCCTGGGTCCGCGAACCGGGTCATCCTTCCGAATTGATGGGAATCCGCCACCGGGATTACGCGATTCATGGAGTTCAGTTCCATCCGGAAAGTTTCCTCTCTCCGTACGGCATTGAACTTCTCAAAAACTTTCTGAAGCTGTGATCTTCAGTACATCTCCCCATGAAATTGGGGAACAGTTCTTCCGGGCAAGTCGTCCCTGAAGTGTTTTTAAAAATTCAGGAACCACGAATCGAACGAATCTCACGAATCAATCCTCATTGGTGAACGCTGATCAAAAAATTCGTACGATTCGCTTCATTCGTGGTGATTCTGCTCTCGACACTGAATGAACCACTCCCAGGTTATTTCTCCTAAACGACTTCGGAACAATTTCCAACACAGTGAGCAATCAGACCAAACCGATTCCGGAACTTGATGCCCTGCAATCCGGGCGGGCGTTGATTCGTGTTCCTTCTGAACAGAATGTTCCGTTCACCAAACGGGTGCAGGCTCTTGTCGATACTGAAGAATTTCAACGACTGGGAGAAATCAGCCAGCTCGGACTGGTTCGCAAAATCTATCCGGGAGCACAACACACCCGGTTTGAACATGCTCTCGGGGTCTACCACAATGCCTTGCGTTACTTGCAACAGCTTGAGCAGGACCCCCGATTTCAACAACTGATCGACACGCATTCCATGGAACTGCTGATCGTGTCGTCGCTGCTGCATGATGTCGGTCACTGGCCGTTCTGCCATCCCATTGAAGATATGGGACTACAGGGGCTCCCGCCTCACGAATCGCATGCCGAACGGTTTCTCGGAGAAGAGACCGAACTGGCTCAAGTGTTGCGTCGCGACTGGGGAATTGAACCGGAAGAAGTGCTGGAGATTCTCGCTCCGAAAACCCGTTCTCCCCGACTGAAACTGTTGCGATCCATCCTCAGCGGCCCCATCGACGTCGACAAGATGGACTACCTTGATCGGGACAGCCTTCATTGCGGCGTCCCCTATGGCCGAAACTTTGACCGCCAGCGACTGATTCAATCTCTCGTCCTGAATGAAGCAGGCGACGGATTAGCAATCACCGTTAAAGGAAAAACCGCTGCCGAGTTAATGGTCTTCGCGCGCTATGTCATGTTCAGCGAAGTCTACTGGCATCACGCTGTGCGTAGTGCGACGAGTATGTTTGCACGCGGCTTTTATGAACTGCACGACCAGTTCGACTTGTCACAACTCTTCGGCTGCACCGATGCCGAAATGATTGCCCTGCTCCGTCAGACGGCTACCGGACAGCCTTGCCAGCAACTGTTAGATGGAGTCTTCAGCCGCAAACGGGCGCTGTATAAACAGGTCTCAGAATATAGCCACGACCGGTCACCGGAAATTTATCAACAGATTGCCGGACGACCTTTCAGTGACGTCCTGGCAATTTCCAATCGAATTGTCGAACAACTCTCACAACGTTATTCGATTCAGATTGCTCCCGTCGACCTGTTAATTGACGCTCCTCCTCCCCATCGCGAAGTTGAGTTCGCCATTGATGTCTACTTTCCGAAAGAGGATCTTTACCGCCCTCTTCGTAATGTTTCACCGGTCGTCGAAGCATTAGCAACCACCCAGTTCGACGACTGGGTCAAACGGGTGCGTCTGTTTATCGCCCCGCAGCATAAAGACGCCGTCAAGAAAATCGACTGGAATCAATTGCTGACTGCTATTTTAGTAACACTTTAGCGGAATGAAGTCGCTGTTCCTCGTTCCCAAGCTCCGGCTTGGAAACGCACTCGCCCAGAAGCTCTGCTTCGTGATTCGTATTAAAGACAACCTGATTCACAACTCTCTCCTCTTTTTGAGAGAAGAAAACCAAACGTTCAGTGGCCAAGCTGGAGCTTGGTGTCGAGTGTGTTCCCAAGCCGGAGCTTGGGAACAAGGGAAATCCACTTCACTTGGCGAATGTGTTACCTATTTTATAGTACGATAGAGTTCCATTGCGATGCACGGTTTTCGCCGACCAGAGCAAGCGTCGACGTCGGGGAAAGACTGAATTTGCAGAAGAGTCTGTTTGACGTTCGCGGTGCGTCTGGACGCACCCGATAGAAACTATTCTTCCATCCCGAGAGCGATTGCTTCTGGCGGTAATTCTTTGCCGGTGATTGCTTTAAACTGGGCTGCCAGTTGATCGAGAAATAATTGCGGACCGTCGATTAATTCACACCCGCGCTGTCTGGCTTCCGGAATGAAGGTTCCTTCAACGGGGAGATCCCCAACGTCGAGAACCGTCATCGCCGGTCGAAACAAAGCCGGATTGATCTGCTTGTGACGGGTTCCTGAAGTGAGGGAGGGATCGGCGAGAATTACAATATCGGCCAGCGTCTCGTACAGATTCTGAAACGGAATATATCGACAGTCGTTCCGCTTTGCGGTTTGTTGCGACTGCTTATCGTCGGGACCGCAAATGCTCACCAGTCCTTGCTTCTGAACAACGGCATGAACCATCGACTCCGCGATTCCGCCGTTGCCGACGACGAGCACACTTTGTCGCTTGAGCGTGCTTCCCTGAGCGGCCACTTTGGTTTCGAGCGATTTCAATGCCGAGCGCCATAATGTGTTATAACCATGCCAGCCATCGTCTCGTTTCAGCAGAAGGTTAATGTACTGACACTCCCGGTCATGCGGATCGACATGCTCGGCCAGTTCGAGCAGTTTCTGTCCGGAGGGTCCCTGAACGAAAATTGCACGGATTTTCAGAACGTCGAGCATGCGTTTGAGCTGGCGAATCTCTCCCAGTTCCACCGGCAGGCAACGGACATTCGCTCCGATGGATTGAAACCCGGCGTTGAGTACCCGGGTCATGATTGTTTGCGCCGGGCCAAATCCCGCGACCGCAACGAAAGCGGTTTTCGAGGTAATGCTCTCGCAGTGGTAGGTTTCCTGCAGTTCGAAAATGGTCGCCTGACCGGGATAGGCTTCCATTCCCTGTTCGAGTGCGGCGTAAACCCATGGAGAACCGTACTTCATTCCCAGTAAGGAAAACGTCAGTTCCGGGCGTCCCAGTCCAATTCCCACGACCGGCACCGTACGCTTCTGACTGACTGCCGACAGCAATGGCCAGGCGTCATCGATCGTGGGAGTGGGCCAGGCGAATTTGACAACATCAGCGTGTGCTTTGGCCGCTTCGTTGAAGACTCCGTCGATATCGGTTTCCGGACGATCAAGACGAGTGAAGCTGATCACCCGTTGTGTCTTGCCGAATCGGGGAATCTTTGGAGCGATGTCGAGATCGAGTTCCACGTACGCTGGTCCGGCCACAATCGCCTGACGCAACAACATCAGGCGTTCCTCCTCGGTTCCCTGCCATTTCCCTCCGTCAGCGGGGCGGCGACAGGAAACGATCATCGGTTTGTCGACCGCGGTGATCAGGTCTTTGACGTCCGGTTCATTGATGAAATGATCCAGACAAAGCTCGATGATGTCTCCATGGCGTGCGGCATTGAGAAGGTCCGCTTTGGCCAGTGTGCGGGAGGAAGGAGTGACAGTAATACAGATCATGGGAAAATCCGCAGGAACAGGAACGTTCGACTGACTCGATGGAGCACCATCAGAAACAGTTCGAGCGGACTTTGCAATGACGAGAGATCATTACAAGGATTTTGCTTGTTTCAAAATGAGCAACTCCCGGGAGGGCGAAGCTCCTGCTGAGCCGCAAGCAAAGGAACGTTTTCTATGGTTTGCAGTTCGGCGGAAGCCTCGCCCTCCCGGAGTTCACGTTACTGCATCGTGAGAATCACCTTCGTTCCGCCGGGAGCGTTGCCGGCGTGATCGATCGCGGTTCGCCAGTCATGCAATGGAAAGGCTTGAAAGTTCTCCACCTGAAAGAGCCCGGCAGCATGCAGCTTGCCTAACTCCCCGACGAATCGAATCTGCTCCCGGAAAGAAAGAGCCTTCATCGCGTGATCGAGCCAGAAGCTGGAAATGCCGAGTCGGTTGATGAGGATGGTGCGAGCGGAAATGGTGAGGGGATCGTCGGAAAGTGCAGCAATGGTTTTCAGGCGTCCCTGTTCTCCCAAAGCATTCAACATCAGACTCCCGATGGAGCCCCCCACCGGATCAACGGCATATCGAGGAGACGCCGACAGACAGATTTGCCAGACTTGCTGGCGAAGCTGTTCCGGAGAGGTCTGTTCATTCACAACTAAAACTTCGTCTGCGCCGAGTTGTTTCAGTTCGTTCACATGGTCGGGATTACGGACGAGATTGATGGTGCGGAACTTGTAGTGCTTTCCCAGGCGAATGATCATTCGCCCCAATGACGATGCAGCAGCAGACTGAATCAGCCAGTTACCGACAGGGATCGGAAAGACGTATTGCGTCAGCATCAGAGCGGTTGCCGGATTCACGAAGTACGCGGCCGCCTGCGCGTTCGACAAGGTCTGGGGAACGGGAATCACCGTCATGACCGACGAGACGCAATAGTTCGCCCAGGTTCCCCCATGCTGACGTAACACGGCGACCCGTTTGCCGATCAATGTTCGACCGATGAGACCGCCCCCACTCTTTTCGACGATTCCCACCCCTTCAAAGCCGATGGTGGCGGGAAGCTGCGGTCCTCGTTGATAGTTCCCTTTAACGAACAGCAAATCCGATGGATTCACCGGCGCCGCCAGCATCCGAACGAGGACCTGTCCCCGACGTGGGACTGGAATGGAGGTTGATACCAGTTTCAGTTGACTGGAAGGTTCGCCATGGCTGGAACAGACAATGCTTGAATTGCCCATGCCGGATTTCACGGTGCCTGATTTGACTGTGTGCAAATCCGTCGTCATATCGAGTGATTTCATGCCTGACTGTGGGAAATGGAAACTGTTTTTCTGACGGAATCGAGTCGAATATGGTGATGGTCACTTTCCTCCAACTTAATCGTTTCTGACAGTAAGTCAGGTCGAAAAACGGGAAAGAAACTGCAATTTTCGACACATTTTCCTGTACGTCATTCGTCGTATGACTCGTCTGGATTGTGGCGGCAGGAGACGTTCCCGATCCAACCTTCGTAATACAAACATCAGCCAGATCAACATTTGGTGGTGACCGGAATCAAAGTCTGTGTGTAAAATACCAGTGCAGCAGACTGAGAGAATCCGGGACGTTTTTACTGCCCGCGGCAAAAGTCGAGACATTCATGACGGTATGACTTCCGCGGGGCGGAACGTCTCACATTTGACCGCTCGGGGTACAGTTGGGAGGATGTCATGGCCAGATCGGTCGATCGCGACTTCCAGAGATTCAACGAGATCGTACGGGGAAAGATCCGTAAAGATCTCAAACGCTATATTAATCATGGGGAAATGCTGGGGAGAAAAGGACGGGAAACCGTCAGTATCCCGGTCCCCAATATTGATATTCCCCACTTCCAGCATGGAAACAAAGGGTCCGGCGGAACGGGACAGGGAGACGGTGAGGTCGGTCAGCCGATCGGAAAAGGGGACGATGAAGGGGACGGCAAAGGACAGGCCGGGAGTGAACCGGGACAACATGTTCGTGAAGTCGAAGTGACTCTGGACGAACTGGCCGACATGCTCGGGGCCGAACTGGAACTGCCGTATATCACTCCCAAAGGCAAGGATTCCCTCAAATCTCAAAAAGACCGGTACAATACCATTTCCCGGACCGGTCCGAATTCACTGCGTCATTTCAAACGCACTTATAAGGAAGCATTGAAACGACAGATCGCCAGCGGAAGCTACAATCCGTCCCGGCCGGCGATTATTCCCAACCGGGAAGATGAGCGGTTTCGCAGTTGGACAACTGTTCATGAGCCGCAGGCCAATGCCGCGATTCTCTATATTATGGACGTCTCCGGGTCGATGACCGACGACCAGAAGGAAATCGTACGGATCGAGGCGTTCTGGATCGATACCTGGCTTAAAAGCCAGTACGACGGAATCCAGCGCCGCTATGTTGTCCACGATGCCGTGGCTCATGAAGTGGATGAAGAGACGTTCTATCGAATTCGCGAATCAGGCGGGACGCGGATCTCGTCGGCCTACCATAAAGCGGCAGAAATCATCGAACGGGAGTTCCCCGTCGCCGACTGGAATATCTACTGTTTTCAATTCTCAGATGGAGACAACTGGGGGGAAGACAGTAAAGAGTGTTCGAAATTTCTCGAAGAACGGCTTCTCCCCGCCTGCAATCTGTTCTGTTATGGACAGGTCGAGAGTCCTTACGGGAGCGGTGAATTCATCAAAGACCTGCGACGGATTGTTGAACAACATGAGAATCTGATTCTGAGTGAAATCAACAACAAGGATGCAATTTACGCGTCCATCAAACAATTTCTCGGTCGGGGCAAATAAACGCCGTCGGACTCTTCCTGCTCCGTTCAGGGCTTTTGCTTGTTTCAAGATGGGTAATTTCTCTGGGAGGGCGAAGCTCCTGCTGAGCCGCATGGAAGGTCACGTTTTCCATGGTTTGCGGCTCGGCAGGAGCCTCGCCCTGCCGAGTGATTTTCAATAAAGCGAAAGCCCTGCTGTTCCTTTGCTCAAACCTTGTGTCTCCATTGACTTTGCTGATGTGAAGCGATTCGACTCAGTGCATTCAGAAAAGTCTTCGCCTCTTTCCTATTCCATCAGACTCAGACGATATTCCCGCATTAGAACTCGTTGAACCCGGGTCAATTGTCTGAATTCTTTCTGTTTCCAGCGTCGATAGAGAAGAGACGGGGGGATTGTGTGATCGCGTCCGGATGGCCGATTTATTGTTGAATTGTTCTGGCCTCTGGCAGTCACACATTCTCATTGCAGGAACACGACACAGGATGTCGTCGTGTGTGGGCGGGGAAAGCGAGTCTTCACAAGTGCAACTGTATTGACAGTTGTGACGAAGGCTCATTGCAGGAGCGACATTGGATGTCGACGTTCATGATCACGGAGCGGCGGACCGCAGGCAGGGTCCGCGCTCTTACCCTGGCCAATTGGTCCTATTCCTCTCGACTGAATCAGGTCGGGTGGGTTGTTCTTTTATGCGCCGTTTCATTTCCGGTCGTCGCTCAAGATCGGACCGCTGGTGTTCCGCATCAGAACCAGCCTCAGTATCAAAACCAGAACCAGAATGTTGTTCGTCCACAATCCGGACGTACGATTGATGTCCGACTGCCAGGAACCCCGGCATATTCGCAGCAATACAATCAAGGTCAACACATTGAGCGGCATTACGGCGAGCAGCAATACGGAAATCCGAATTCTCCGGTGATTCAGCAGGTCTCGGTTCAGCAGACACAGGTTCAGCAGACACAATTGACGCTGGATCCACGACGACCGCTGGATGAGCGGATTCAGGCGATGCCGAAAGCCAACGAGAAGCTGGAAGTCATTCATCACCGCAGTCAGCTCATTGTCACGAGAAGCAATATTCGCCGAATCGCCTGGTCAGACACCACCATTCTGGATGTGGTGCAATTCAGTCCCACCGAAATCTCACTGATCGGTCAGGCTCTGGGAACCACTGATTTATGGCTCTGGTTCGAAGGCCAGGAACAACCGTTGATGTACGTGGTCACCATCGTTCGTGACCCGAGCCTTGATGAGCAGCGAAATCTGAACTACGGCCGGATCGAACGGAAGCTGTCGTTGCTGTATCCAAACAGTAAGGTCTATCTGATTCCGATCTCGCGGAAGATTATCGTCCGTGGTCAGGCCCGTGATGCCGAGGAAGCGGCCAATATCATGCAGCTGGTCCGTGGCGAAGTCTTCGCCCAGGAAGGATTCGGCGACGATGCTGGAAACGGACTGTACGGAGGCGGGTTCGGGGGTGGAGGCGGATTTGGCGGAGGCGGTGGAGGATTCGGTGGAAATGGATGGGGAGGCGGAGGCTGGAACAATTGGAACAACAACGTCATGCAGTGGCTCATCGTGGATGAGCTGCGGGTTCCCGGCGAATTCCAGATCAAAATCAACGTTCGCATTGCAGAGATCCAGCGGTCCCAGCTTCGCAACTGGGGGATGAACTGGGAAGCCATGATCAATAACGGCAATGTCTTCCTCAGTTCCACGATGGCCGCAGGATCAGGAAACCTGACCGGGGTTTTCAACAGTGGTGATATTGCCATTGTGATTGACGCCCTGGCGTCGAACGGTGTTGCCAAGATTCTGGAAGACGCACGAGTTGTCACATTGAGTGGAGAATCAGCCGCGTTTCTGTCCGGAGGAGAATTCGCCGTTCCGACCGTTGTCGGAATTGGAGGAGCACAAGGACAACAGACTTCATTCCGCGGGTACGGGACATCCATCATCTGTACTCCGTGGTTACTCGACAACGACCTGATCCGATTGCAGGTGGTTCCAGAGTTGAGCCAGATTGACGGCGGAAACTCTGTCGGGGGAATCCCGGGATTGAATGTCCGTCGCGTGCAGACTCGAGTCGAATTACGTGAAGGTCAGACGCTGGTCCTCGGGGGAATTTTCTCTCGACGGGAACGGTCAGAAGTCACACGGGTTCCTTTCCTAGGAGAAATTCCGGTTGTCGGAACATGGCTGTTTAACAGCAAACGTGCCTCGGAAGATGAAAACGAAATGTTGATCATTGTGACACCGGAACTGGTTCGTCCAATGGATCCCGATCAGGTGCCGCCACTTCCAGGCTGGTATTCGACACATCCAAACGATTTCGACTTCTGGAAATACAACCGCGTGGAAGGAACACCGGACCTCGGGAACTATCAGTTGCTGCCGTACGGAAACGGTCAGGGTTATGGTCAGGATGTCGGCTACAACTTCTATAACCCGACTCCGTCGGACAACCGTCTCGCTCCGGCGGCAACAGGGGGAGCACAAGGACCGTATCCGGGGGGAGTTTATGGAAATCCTCCGGCAGCACCGGGAGTTCCTCCTGCAGATTACCAGCAGGGACAGCCGGGTCAGGGTTATGGACCGCAAGGATACGGCCCACCACAAGGGTATGGACCACCGCAGGGATACGGACCACAGGGTCCAAACGGAAATCCATCCATTCCGGCAGTTCCTCCAATGGAACCGACTCCGGCCGGAATGCCCACGACACAGACCGGTCGTTATGCCAATCCCGTCCGGCAGACATCAGGAACAGCAACGGGGCAATATCCTCAGCAGTCTCCGACCAACCGACGATAGAGCGTTGGCACAGAGGTGTCATAACGTGAGTCGAATTGGGTTCAAAGATGCAGTTTCATCGAAGTCCATTCGGTTGAACTGCGAGACAGCAACAAAATCAACCTCGGTCAATTGCCACGACGATATTCGAAGTCGACGGCTGCAATCCGATGAGTCACGGATCCATTTCGAGTTGTCGGTACCGGGCGGAAATTGAGGGAACGATTCCATGATTCACAAAAGCCGACCTTCGCAATTGCTGGGAATCCTTTCCATGACCGGGGTCATGCTGGGAGCAACTGCGATTCCTGCCGACGCTGGTTTCCGCTTTTTCAAAAAGAGCAAAGCCCAGTGCTCCACCGGAGAATGTGATACACAGTCGGCCTGTTCAACAGAACGTCCCTGTGGAAAATGCAACAGTTGCGGTCACTGCGGAGGAGCCAAAAAGCTGTTTGGATGCTTCCATCGGACATCTAACGCGATCCCGGAAGTGCTGCCACTGGGAAGCACTGTGCGTGCTCATGATCAGGTCATGCAGACGAATGCGGAAGCGTCTGACTTCGTCATGTTTCGGTTGAATTTTGTCGGTCAGACGGCCGAACTGACTCCCGATGGCAAAGATCACATTCTGGAAATTGCGGCGCGCATGAAGAGTGCGCCGTTTCCGGTCATTATCGAACGGGAACCCAACAACTCCGATCCTGAACTCGATGCTCTGCGACGGAATCTGATTGCCCAGATTCTCTATGATCTGGGGAACGTGGATGCCCAGCAGCGGACAGTCGTCGCCACATCGTACGGACCGGGATACTGGTCAATGCCAGCTCAATCAACGTACTGGCAATACATCGGGAACTTCGGTGGAAACAATAATAACGGCGGCGGATTTGGTGGTGGCGGTGGATTTGGTGGTGGCGGCGGTGGATTCTGAGCGAGCCAGTCTCATTCAGATTCACGTGTCCATTCCGGTTCGTCTGTTGAGCTAAACTCTTCCGATTGGCTGAACCCGATGGTATCTGCAGGGAAAACTGAGGTCGGCACCGGTTTTCAATGCAATCGCTCCATGAATGCTCTTCTCATCGCGCCTGCTCTCAGAGCGCGTGTATAGTTTCAACGCAGCCCCCAAAAACAACGGGGTGGTTGTCGTGACTTTATCACGGATCATGGAAGACGCACCCGACGCGAGGTACGTCACCAGAGATCAGATGTCTCATCCCACTTACGCCCGCTTGGGGATAACTTCGGCCCCAAAGATCATCCACTGCGACCAAGGTTTCTCCCGCCATGCTTACTGCATTACGTTTTCTCGCCATTTTCATCACTCTTGTGATCGGTGTCTGGAAACCGGTCTGGGCGAATGAGTCCCTCTCACAAGAAGCTCCGTCAACAAACATCATCTCTCCCGCAGCGACACGATGACGTTCCCGATCTTTGCCACCAGTGTTGGAACGAATTCTCACAGATCCTGAAAACCAGAGCCGTTTGCTCGACCGGACCGCGGGACAATGTCAGGCAATTAGAAGACCAAAGCCCCGCAGGGTGTCTCGAGACACACCCTTATCAACGGAAACACGCGATCCGATCGTTGCGAGAAAAGAGAGCTTTGAAAGGTCGTTCTGATTGACGTTTACGGTGCGTTGAAACGCAACTTGCAGAAATCCCTCTTTCGCTTTTTTGGGGTGATTCGCCGTTTTTGATTTCTCACAACGATATGCCAAAGTTACAATATCCTGATTCAACTTGGGCAAAAAACTCTCTGAACAGTCAGACGGGCCTGTCTTGATATGTAGCTTCCCAGCATGTCCTGATGGCGAAAACATGGGATTCCCGTGTACCAGACTCGTCATGACATTGCTGGAGACGCTTACGACTTCAAGTCGAAAAACATCAATCGTCTGGCGGCAGAATTTCATCAGAACATTTTCTGAACCACTCTTTTTTGGACATTCTCGTACTTAAACGACACGGATCGATTCACACCACATTGCGGAAAACGGAATACAAAATGAGAATATTCATGTTGGTATTATTCGTTTCGGGATTCGTATCTGCAGATGTGCTGGCTCAAGTTACAGTTCCGAAAAAATGGAATCCAAAGTCCGGAATGCTATTTAGTGGAAGCCCAAGGCAACTGAAGAATTTCGAATCTGCCACGGATTTCGAGCTGACATTGCATCCCAGAGGCAAAAATGTTCCAAGACTGATTGTTGACTCTGAGTTCATCCTGAAAGATGGGGTTTTGCAGAGCGGAACAGGAAATGGTGCCCTGTTAAAAGTCGCTGAAGGCAAAGACATCACATTAACCTTCGATATCGACTTTCAGGGAGCCGGAGGGTGGTGCCTTCTTTGGGGAATGAAAGGAGGAACAGGTCATGGGTTCTGGAACCATCAGTTACGAGTCAGCGGGGCACATAATTGTTTGATCTCCAGTGTTGATGGTGAATTGAAACAACCCATCAATCTGGACACTCCATATGAATTTAAAGGGCCGACAAGGGTCGGTTTATCCATACAGGAAGACGGTCAAGTCACGCTCGCATCAGGGTCAAAGACCATCTTTTCAGAAAGCTATGATTTACCAGATGACGGTGATGTCCTGATCGGAACATGGTCGAATCAGTATGGACCTCGCCCCATCAAGATCCATCGAATCCACCTGAAGAATTAGAGCTGTTTGCTCGACCAAGTGCCCGCCCGTGTCAAATTCAGACAGGGACGGTGTTCGAACAGGAAAAGGATGTTCCTGGCGAGGCCGGAAAGGGATTCTGCAAGTTGCTGTAAACCGTTTTGCGCCCAGATGCGTCCCACCTGAATAGATGACGCCGAAGGCTCACGGTTTGACGTCGTCCACTTCCATGCCGAGTTGTCGCATCTTGCGATAGAGGTTGGAGCGGTGAAGACCGAGGAATTCGGCGGTATCGCTCATATTCCCCTGCATCCGCTTCACGGCTCGTTTGATGTATTCTCCCTGAAACGTGGCGGTGGCGTCGGCGAGTGAGGTTCCTTCGGCAAGGTCGTCGAAGTCGCTCCGTTTCGGGCTGAGAATAAAGGCCAGATCGTCCACTTCCACCCGCGAGCCTTGAGCGAGGAATGCGATCCGTTCCATCAGGTTTCGCAGTTCGCGAACATTCCCTGGCCACGGGTGCATTTGCAGGCGTTTCTCTGCTTCCGGAGAGAATCCCAGCGGGCTCCGACGGGCATCGCGACAGAATCGATCCAGAAAGAATTTCGCCAGCAGAACAATATCTTCCGGTCGATCACGCAGCGCCGGGATGTCGAGCGTAACGACACTCAAACGGAAATAAAGATCCTGCCGGAACCGCTTCTGTTGAACCATCTCGGCCAGATTCGCATTGGTCGCGGCCACGACACGGACATTGACGGGAATGGACTGTGTTCCTCCGACGCGAGTCACCACTTTCTGTTCGAGAACCCGTAACAGTTTGGCCTGTCCGCCGAGAGTCATGTCTCCGATTTCGTCGAGGAAGAGTGTTCCCCCTTCGGCCAGTTCGAACTTTCCGACGTGCATGGCATGAGCATCGGTAAAGGCCCCTTTTTCATGCCCAAAGAGTTCGCTTTCGAGAAGCGATTCGGTTAACGCGGCACAGTTGACGGCCACGAACGGACGCTGGGCACGGGGCCCCTGGTGATGCAATGCCGACGCGGCGACCTCTTTCCCGGTTCCACTTTCACCCAGAATGAGAACAGGCAGATCCGTCGCGGCGAGACGTTCAATTGTCCCCCGAAGTGCGGCAATGGACGGACTTTCTCCAATAATGTTCGAACCGTTACGGACCTGCTCCGACAGTTGACTGTTGTTACGAACAAGGTTCTCCAACTCCCGGGTGTTCGTGATGGCCGTTGAAACCGCAATCCCGAAATCTTCCAAAGCAACAAGGTCTCCGGTTGTGAAGTCTCCCTGTTTTTTGTTGATCAGTTCAAAGGCACCCAGACACTGATCTTGCGCATCAAACAATGGAACGCACAGCAGATTTCGGGTTTGGTACCCTGTCTTCTTGTCGACTCCCTGATCGAAACGGGGATCCTGATACGCGTTATCGACGACGACCGGCTTTCGGGTCTGAATCACTTCACCAACAATTCCTTTATTGTCAGGCAGAAACAGGCGTCCCCCTTCGATTCCCAGTGCCGGACAGGCGACAAGCTGGCGTTGATCGCGGTCCCAGACAAAGATACTGGCCCGGTCGGAGCCCAGTAGTTTGGCTGCATCGGTGGCGATGTGTTCCAGAAGGCGTTGTGTTTCGGTTTCTCCCGCGAAAGATCGGGCCAGTTTCATCGTAGCCCGCAGTTGCTCAACGCGACGCCGTTCCGAATTCAAGGAGGACAACTGATCGAGCCTCCGTCCCAGAAGTCGGGAAACAGCCAAGGCTTCCGGCAATTGCTCCACAGTCAGACGAGGTCCTGACAGAATCAAAACCTGCTGGTCATGACTGGCGGTGGGAGAGAGAATCGCTCCGCCACGGTCGGCGCTTTTCAGAAAAACAGCGGCATCCCGGTCGATGACACTGTTCAACTGGTTCTGCGGTAACGGGCCATCAAAGTCCCCGCGACCGATCGAAACGTTCCATGGTCCATTTCTCACGGCCAACTGGCATCCGGGAACCCCGAACTCGGCGGCGAGATCGACGATGATGGCGGGAAGGTCTTCACTTTGCAGAATTCGTTCGCAAAGTTTGACCAGTGAAGAGGTTGGGGAGCTTCTCTGCCGCCACGGAGCCTCATCCCAGGACAACCACCGCACCTCGTCCATGACATCCCCCCGCTTCCGTGATATTCAAGCGTCAATATTGATGGCGCACAATGCTTGAACCATTGTTTGAACTCTACCGAGTGACGTCAAGCGGACGACAAGTGTCAATCAAAAAAGATTCCGAATTACAGGGGAAGACGGCAGGTCTGCAATAACGCGGCTCCAGCAATGGCAGCGGTCTCGATTCGTAAAATATTCTGGGAAAACGAAATCGGCTGGAAATGAAACCCCAGGAGATTCCCCTTCTCCTCTTCAGTGAATCCCCCTTCCGGTCCGATCACCGCAACCAGAGTCTTCGGCAATGGTTCTGGAGCGGAAGTCCGACTCCAGCTCCTCCCGTCGGCATCTCCCCAAATGACCCATGCCGATTGTGAATCGAATCGATTCGGAAGTTCGCTGAGTAGCAACGAAGATTCGACTTTCAGAAGCCAGTCACGGTGGCATTGTTTACTGGCAGAAATGATGGTCTGTTCCAGTTTGGCAAGTTTGGTTTCTCCCGGATCGACGACACTTCGAGCCGTTTTCAATGGAATGAAACGGTCAACTCCCAGTTCCGTCATCTTTTCGATCATCCAGCGCAGCCGATCCCCTTTGGGACTGGCAACCGCAAGCACCAGTTCTGTTTTCGGAGGAGACGACTGTCGTGGTTCCGAGACAAGTTGAAGTTGAACGGTTCGTTTTTTCACCGTCCGAACTTCGGCAACAGCAGAGCCCCCTTCCCCATTGAAGAGTTCCACCTGATCTCCCGGTTTGGCCCGTAAGACATTCGCCAGATGATGTGCTTCGGTCCCTTCGAGTTCGACGGAAGAAGACCATGTTCCAGGCAGATAAAATCGATCAGGCATGAGTGGGGTGGAATGTATGAATAAAGGGGTCAGGATTCAGAGGTCAGTGAAATTGAATTGTGCCATTCCCTCGTTCCCAAGCTCTGGCTTGGGAACGCACTCACCCAGAAGCTCTGCTTCGTGATTCACACACCGAAGACGAGATCAGACCGCAGGGAAGCCAAGCAGAGCTTGGTGTCGAGTGTGTTCCCAAGCTGGGGCTTGGGAACAAGAGAAAATCAAATTCTCCACACACAATCAAGCGTTGCTTGACGGCAATGCAGGTCCGCTCCATGCTAACGAGAAGTGCTCGGCCGCATGAACCCAACGGGGATTCATTTTGTCTGAAGAGCGTAATGGTCGACCTGTCAATGAAATCTGCGGAGCAGTTGCGATGTTGGTGGAAGAGTCGTCGGAGCAGCAAAATTCCTTATCGTCCTCACTATTTACGACGGAGGAAGTGGAGTTTTTCCATACAAACGGCTATGTCATCGTTCGAGGACTTGCTCCTGATCATTTGCGAGAACGAATGATTACGGTCACTCGATACGGACTGCAACGACGGGTTGAACCAATAGAACTGGAGTCGGAACTGCAATACCCCGGGGCTCCCGTCACACCTCACGCAGAAGGAGGAGAGACGATCCGGCGGCTGAAGCAGGCCCTCAGCCGGGACATCGTTTTCACCGACTGGGTTCTTTACCCCCCGCTACTGAACCGGATTAAACAGCTCGTTGGACCAGAGGTGGTCTGTCCGCTGGCACATCACAACTGCATCATGACGAAAGAAGCCCGCTTCAGCAGTGATACCGGATGGCATCAGGATGTCCGTTACTGGGCATTCAAGCAGCCAGAACTGGTGAACGCCTGGCTGGCATTAGGACCAGAACGAAAAGAAAACGGCTGCCTGCAGGTCATTCCTGGTTCTCATCGCATGGCTCTTCCGCCGACCTCATTCGATGCCGCCAAGTTTTACCGAAGCGATCTTCCAGAAAACGAACCAGTCCTGAATCAGCGGGTTTTGGTGGAACTAAATCCGGGGGACGTTCTGTTCTTTCACGCCAGAACACTCCACGCGGCCACCCGAAATTATTCAGACCAGACGAAATATTCGGTGGTCTTCACCTTCCGCTCAGCAGACAATCCTCCAGTGACCGGAACCCGTTCGTCACGTTCACCAGAGATGCTGTTGCATTGAATCGCAAAAATGCGGGGACAACAACGATCCCCTTCCCAATTTCACCGCCATTCGCCGCGACAAAATAAAACCAGGGCACAAAGGAGTCTCCTTTGCGCCCTGGCAATTCGATGTCACATCATCGCTTCTTACTGCGAATCTGGTCTTTGGTCAAATGAAAGTCGATCGTCCCGGAACTTTGGGGAATCTCAACTTCGACGGGATAATTATCAACAATCACTTTAGGACTTCCCCCACCGCTTACGGTATCGGGATGACTCTCGTACGCCACGATCTTGGCGACAGCGGGCCCGGCAATCGCTCCGCGCGTCGATTGTGTCTGATAAGTTCCGTCGGAACGAATCGGAGCAACAACTGATGGACCAGAATTCCCCTTGGCGGTATCTGGAGTAAACAGAATCTCTCCATACGGAACGAGTTCACCATCAAACGTGACTGTTCCGGTCAGTGAGGCACGATCAAACGGATCGCTTTTGCCACATCCTGAGACTCCTGCCAATACGATCCCCAGCGCAATCCAGCATTGTTGTCTTCTGATCGATTGAAGAAAGTAAAGAATCATTATGGCAGCCCCCCAATCGGAAGCCCATCATCAATTACGCCCATTCGCTGGTAGGTCAACAGATCAATGTTCTCACTGACAAACTGGACAGAGCCATCCCCCATCACGAAGTGAGCGCCACCGACATGGTGACTGCCGAAGAACTCAGTCCCGGGATCAGGGGAGTATGTTGTTGTCGGTCGGAACGTCGAATTATTGATGGGTCTTCCGGTGGCAGCAACCAGACCTGGAATATCCCCCCAGTTCGCTACGGCCCAGGTCATCCAATACCGTTCCCCCATCGTGTTACCAGGAGCCCTTAAAGTCGTATATCTGGTTTCTCCGAGCAGGAAGACGTTTGAGGCACCGTCAGTCAAGCTGCGAAAGCTTCGACTGCTATTTCCGATCATGACTCCATTGAAATAGTACCGACGTGTTCCGGTTGCCGTACAAGCCTGACGCTCCGCCACCATATCCTGATAGTCTCCTCCTCCCTGAACTCCGTAGTAGTTGATGTTGGCATGGGACGGATTGGAGTTGGGATCAGAAGGACATTCAAACTTGGCGTTCCGTTGCTCCTGAAGCGCCCGATTGTTGGCGTTGGGAGTTCCCTGCGAATCAATGGTCCGAAATGACTGAGTGAAATCAAAGCCGTTGTATCGGGCAACCTCATCAATAAACGGCAGAATCATAATCGTCCAAGTTGCAAACTTTGGATGACCTGAGTTGTCACAGGAGCCAGTTGCAGCGGCCGCCGCACGCGTCACCTGCTCACGTTGAATCCACGCCGGAGGGAAAACACTGTGCGTATCGTGGTAGTTATGAATCGCCAATCCCAACTGCTTGAGCTGGTTTTTGCATTGCGTCCGCCGGGCCGCTTCACGCGCCTGCTGAACCGCAGGCAGCAACAGCGCCACCAGAATGGCAATGATGGCAATCACGACAAGCAATTCAATCAGTGTGAATCCTTGCCGGCGTGTTTTCAAAAAAGAGCACTGAAAAATCTGGGGTCTCATAGATCATCTCCAAACTATGGCCAAACAATAGGCAACAAATAATTCGTATGCGCACTAATCAAGCACCAACAATTCATAATTGCCGGATACTGGCCCTCCGCTCGACATAAGAAAACGCCATTCCATAAACAGTATTACATAAGAATACCCTGAACTGGCGCCCCGTCAGGCAAAACCTACGCAATGATCTACTTTCACCTCCTCACTGTATGTTTAGGGTGATCACTCAGAACAAGAACGGGCTGGGGCTCCCTGCTCCTGCAGCGAATGCAACAGGAGCAGGGTCCCCAGCCCGAATCCATATGGAACAAACCAACCCGCCCGAAAAAACAGGAACCGGCTTACACCGTTTTCCAGCTGCGGTCTTTCGCGCTGGCCAGTACGGCGTCGCAGACTTTCTGGGTTTCCAGTGCGTCACGGAAAGTCGGGCCGCAAGGGCTTCCATCTTCCAGACTCTTCAGGAAGTCGGCCACCTGATGGATGAAGGTGTGTTCGTAACCGATCTGCAGACCGGGAACCCACCACTTGTCCATGTAAGGATGTTCGCCGCTGTTGTCGGTGACATGCACACTCTTCCAGCCACGGATCGGGCCGTCGTCTTTGTAATCGAACACTTCCAACCGGTGCAGGTCGTGCAGGTCCCATCGGAGTGACATGTTCTCACCGTTGATTTCCAACGTGTAGAGAGCCTTGTGTCCCCGGGCGTACCGAGTCGATTCGAAAAGTCCGAGCGATCCGTTCGTAAAGTGACACAGAAACGCACAGGCGTCATCAATGGTAACCTGTTGTTTCGCTCCGGTTTCGGTGTGCACCCGTTCTTTAATGAAGGTTTCCGTCATTGCGGAAACATCGGTGACGCTGCCGTTCAGCCAGATGGCGGTATCGATACAGTGAGCCAGCAAATCCCCTGTCACCCCGGAACCGGCCGCTGCGGCGTCGAGTCGCCAGAGTGCGTTCCCTCCTTGTGGCAGGTCGGCATTGATGGTCCAGTCCTGCAGGAAGTTGGCGCGATAGTGGAAAATACGCCCGAGTCGACCGGAGTCGATAATCTGTTTCGCAAAGGTGACTGCCGGAACACGACGGTAGTTGTACCATACCGTATTGGCGACCCCTGCCTTCTCCACGGCCGCCACCATTTCTTCCCCTTCGGCGACACTGAGGGCCAACGGCTTTTCGCAGAGAATCATCTTGCCGGCTTCCGCAGCGGCAATGGCGATTTCCTTGTGAAGGTTGTTGGGAACGCAGATATCAACCGCATCAATATCTTTTCGAGCAATCAGAGCCCGCCAGTCGGTTTCAATCGACTCGTATCCCCATTGATCGGCGAATTCCTGAATCTTCTCCTTGTTTCGGGCACAAGCCGCCTTCAGCACCGGGCGATATTTCAGTTCAGGAAAGAAATCATTGGCCCGTTTGTACCCGTTGGTATGTGTGCGGCCCATGAAGCCGTAACCGATCACACCAATATTCAGCGGCTTGGTCATCCGTCATTCTCCGTACTGTGCTGTTTGCCGTTAAGAGTTCTAAATCGCCGGTCCGTCCCCGAATCCGGTCCGAATCAATCGAAAACAGAATGTATCAAGATTCGCCATGATGTTCACGCGAAGCGATTACAGCAAATGCACAGCCACGATTGCCCGGAAGGACTTTGGCGACAAGACGTTTACGCCATGCAGTCTTTGTGCCTTTCGGTTGATTGACCACCGAGACAGATTGCATCAACAAATTCAAATCTGCTAATATGTTGTCTTCAGCTCAAAATTCTTACTGAAGCGTCGCCAGAAGTCATGTCTCAGTTTCCAGGAGGTCTGCCATGAGCACAGCAAAGCGGAACGGGTTTACCTTGATCGAACTTCTGGTTGTGATCGCCATTATCGCAATCCTGGTTGCACTTCTCCTTCCAGCAGTACAACAGGCGCGAGAGGCGGCGAGACGCACTCAATGTAAGAACAATCTGAAGCAGATTGGTTTAGCGCTTCATAATTATCACGAAACACACAAGTTGTTTCCTTATGGAGTTCGGACTCATGGATATCAATCAGGTCCCACACATTCTGGTGATACCTGGTTTCATCGAATTCTGCCGTTCGCAGATCAAGCGAACATGTACAACCTTTATGAGGCAGATAAGACGGATAATTTTTACCAGGTAAATGGTCCTGAAGTTACCAAACGAAGAGTTCCGGGATTTAGTTGTCCATCCGACCCAAATGCCCCCGGTTACGGAGGTGGAGGATATTATCGGACTTTCCAGGGGAGCTATATGGCGTCAAATGGGTCAGGCTCGAGCTACACTGTCGACTCAAGCGGCGTTGTGAACGTCGGTAATCGTCGGAGTGGAGGAACAGGAGGAATCTTCTTTGCCCACTCCAGTACATCATTTCGAGATATCACCGACGGAAGTTCTAATACCCTGATGATCACGGAAGGGATTATCCGCCCGAATATGCGTCCATCTGGTTCTCATACACTCGGATTGGGCGAAGTCGGGGCTTATTACGGACACACTTACGGTGGTTGGGGAATGGTCAGTTCTCAATCTCCCAATTCAACGACACCTGATTGGGTCTACTACTGCCGAAACGACCCTGCTTCGCCGACGAACAGTCCAGCAGGTGTCCTCATGACCTTATCCGGCGCTCCTGCTCAGGCCCCTTGTGAGAGCAGCTATTCAACGAATTCACTCTTGGCTCGAAGTATGCATACGGGAGGGGTGAATTGCGTATTGGCAGATGGTTCAGTGACATTTTTCTCTGACTCAATTAATACCAATGTCTGGAGATTGATTAGTTTGAAAAGTGATGGTGCAGTTGTGTCCTTCTGATCATGATCTTTTATCTGATCCGGCCTGCAATCGGCTTATGATTCATCTTCTTGTTCATCGAATACTCGCAGGGGAGGTACTGCAAGTGAAATCAACTTGCCGCTTGTTTAAGACAGCATGTGTTACAACGTTGATTCCGATGATTCTCGTTTCAGTAACATCAAACTTAGGGTGCCAGCAGTCAACTGTTGGTGGACGTCCGGCTGTTGAAGTCTCCGGAACCGTGACTTTCGATGGGGACCCTATTGAAATCGGAACGCTGTTTATGGAGTCAGATGATGCGGAACAACGCGGATTCTCAGCTCCAATCAAGAACGGAACTTACAGCATTCAAGTTGAACCTGGTCCAAAGAAAGTTCAAATTACTGCCAGCCGTCCTATTCCTGGACGAGTTCAAATCGTCTCAGGGCCGGACGGAATGGCACCGCAGGAACTTCCGGTTTACGAAATGTACATTCCCGAAAAGTATAACTCAAAAACGGAATTACGATTTCAGGTAGAGAATCAGAAAAAGCAGAATTCGGATTTTGCGATCTCAAGTAAAGATTGAAACCAACTTGGTCTTTCATGTGGCAGCGACGTATCAATGTTCCCAGAGAAAACGCCGTCCCATCCATGGATGATGGTTATTGCCAATTGATTTATGGAGACAGTCTCATGGTGGCAGTCTCATGCTCTGAAACAGCTTTCGTAATCCATCTCTAAATCTCTAAGAAGTGACAGTGAGTTCCTCCTTTGAAACACGACTGGCCGACTCGAAGCCGATTCTTCTGGATGGAGCGACCGGAACCGAGTTGTTGCGTCGTGGGGTGGATCTGAGTCATCCTTCATGGACCGCCGGGATCATTCGGGATGATCCTCGAATTCTCAAGGAGATCCATCGGGACTACATCAACGCCGGGGCGGAAATCATCACGGCGAACACGTTTCGGACCCATGCACGAAATCTGGAATCGCTGGGACTGGCCGATCAGGCTCGCGATCTCACCTGCCGGGCCGTTGACATTGTTCGCGATGCGGCGAATCAGCAATCCAGAGTCTTCGTGGCCGGAAGTGTTGCTCCTCTGGAAGACTGCTACACCCCTGCCCTGACCCCCGAAGATTCCCGCCTGAAAGACGAACATGCCTCCATGGCGGAAAACCTCAAAACCGCCGGAGTGGACCTCATTCTGATTGAAACACAGGTCACAATTCGGGAAGCCGTTTATGCCGCGCAAGCGGCCCAATCGACGGGACTTCCGTTTCTGGTGAGCTTTGTCTGTAATCCGGATGGAAACGTGTTTTCCGGCGAATCGTTACTTGATGCTTATCATGCTATTGCGCCGTTTCAACCCAATGGATTTCTGGTGAACTGTCTCCCGGCGGAAGAGGTTCTGGGAGCCCTCGCGTCGGTACTGGCACTGCAATCTTCCATTCCGTCTCCAATCCGATCCGGAGCCTATGCAAACACCGGAAGACTAATGCCAGACGGGAGTTGGGAAGCAACTTCGGGCTCCATATCGGCAGTTTACGCCGAATTTGCACGGCAGTGGAAAGAATCCGGATTGCAATTTCTCGGAGGGTGCTGCGGGACGACTCCAGAATTCATATCTGCAATCAAAGACATCATTTAGAACCACTGACACGATGTCGAAAGAGGCGTCTTTTCCGTCCGAAACAGGGCCATTGACAGAAAAACGGCGTGAGACTTTCTCTTCCCGCGCGATGCGGCTTTCATTACGGTCCGGTGAATCCTGTCAATAGCGAGCAATTGGCTCGATCGAGTGCAGGCGTATGGGAGCGTTTCGACACGCAAATGGCTCACGTCACGTCTGCAGAAACCTGAAAAACACACATCCACAGCAAAAGTTGATTCCGCTCAGAAAGCCGCGTCTCTTCGTCCCATGAGGAGACCCGATTTCTATTGGCGGTGTCACCTGAGTTGAAGCGAATTCCTTTCCAAATCACTCCATCACCCCTTCCGGGAAGGAGAGGAATCGCCAACTTCCATTTTCCATCCCCATTCTTCCGTCCCGTAGTTTTGAAAATGAACTTCAATCGCTCTCAATGGCAGTCGTCCAAAGTGCGTCCAGATCGGGTCGCCCGAGGCCACGTTTCCTGGGCGAGACCTTGCGGGAAAGAAGAGATTGTGGATGCACACACACGGGGCGTGAGATCCCGGAACGAAAATACGATTGATGGAAACACTCCGGCTGTGTTTCCAACCTCAGCCTGTTCAGGTGGTGAATCCATGTCGTCTGACCCGACACCGTTCTCCGGAAACAACCGGAATCCATTCACATTTTGCACTTCGAGGCCATCGACGATGTGTCAGACGATGCGTCAGTTATTTACCCGGTCTTTGACACGGTGGACTGCAGCCGCAGGAGCCCTCTGCTTCAGTCTGATTCCTTCGTCAGACTTGATGGCACAGGATCCGTCGAATCCGTCGTCGAACATTCAATACACACTCCCGTATAATGACGCTTCGGGCTCGGCCAGCGCCGGTGGAAGTGGATTCGGGCTTCCGTTCAATGATTACAATACACAGGAGCAGGAACCCAACGTCGCTGGTGGAACCGGCTTTAAATTCCGTGTCGGTCATGAAGCCGGAGATACCGTTGGTCGAAGCCAATCGATTACGTACTTCGATCTTGCTCCGTATGTTTTCGTCAATGACCTGATTCTGTTCGGAGAAGGGCGTCTGGGAGTCGGCAACAATGGAGACACCGCCGGATCCGTGGGGGGGGGTGCCCGTTATTATCTGCCACGAATGAACTCGGTCGTCGGCGTGAGCGGCTGGTTCGACATGGATCAGTCTCGCGGGCCGATGTTCAAGCAATGGGGTCTCAGTGGAGAATTCCTGAGCGAATATCTTGATATCCGTGGAAACTGGTACAGCCCCGTCGGCGATACTTTCAAGATCACTTCTGAACGATTTGAAGCCGGTTCGCAACACTTCATTGACCGCCCGCTGCCTGAAGTTCCCCCCGGGGATCCTCAAGGCTCCTATCTGGCGTTCCAAAGACGGGTGTTCACAGCCACCGCAATGCGTGGTTTTGATACGCTGTTCAGTACCCCGCTTCCTGGCAAGTTCCCACAGAGATTCAATATGGAAGCTGGGGCCGGTTTCTATAATTACTCCACTTCGGATAATTCCGTCGATGAAGCCTGGGGCTGGCGTGCCCGTCTGGACATGGACATTATGGAACGAACTTCCCATATGTTCCTGGAAGTCATGCACGACCGGGTGTTCAAAACCAATGTCGTGTTCGGAATCGACGTCAACTACTGGAACAACCTGGGACATCGTCCTCGTGTCGGGCATTCGCAACATTACCGACTTGCGGAATGGGTCCGGCGGAATCGAACCGTCGTGGCGTTTGAAGGAAGCTATCTCAGCGATCCTGAGCTGGCGATTAATCCCAACACATCGAATCCGTATGTCATCTATCAGGTCTGGGAGAATCCGGCCAATGTCGGTCCGGAAGATGGAACCACAGCGAATCCATTCCAGACTCTCAATGCGGCCCTGGCGGCCAACGGTGCGGATATTCTCTTCGTTCGCAGCGGCAGCGTGATCAACAATGCGGTCTCGATCGACACCCCGAATCTTCAGGTCATCGGCGAACAGGCCCTTCCGACCATTCAGATTCGGGTTCAGAATCTCAGCGACAATGTTGTCCTGCCAACGGTGTATACCGGAGCATTTGAACAACCGGTCGTTGATGGGGTCGCCGGGCAGTATGCCGTGCGTTTGAACGCAGACCATACCCGGTTTGCCGGAATCGACATCACGAACTTCACTGGAACCGGCGCTCCGAATTCCGCTGCGATTCTTGCTGAAGGACGCGCCTTCGGCGGAGCAAGTGTCCTGAATACCATCGACACCGTAAACGTCGAAAATGTGATCGATGCAAATGGTCTGTACCTGGCCGACCTGTCGGGAACGATGGCCATCAATGATCTGACTCTGACCAGTATCGGGGGAGGAGATGCGGTTCACATCGAACGTGGCTCCGCAAACATCCTGTTTACCGGAACGAACAACCGGATCGACAACACCGATGCCGGTCTGGGGGCGCATGGATATGCCGTGCAACTGATCGACACTGCTGGCAACGTCAACATGTCGACAGTCTCAATCGCCGACAACGGTGGTGCGGGAATCCGGGTGGTTGGAAACGTTGTGGTGCCATCCACGGCCAATATCAGTTTTGCCGATGTTGAACTCAATGGCTCGCAGGCCGCTGCCGGTGAAGGGGTCATCCACATTGAAGACTTTAACGGACGGGTTTCTTTCGGAGGCGAGTTGACGATTGACCAGGCAGGGGGAGCCGACGGCGATTCGTTCGTTGTCAGAAACCTCCAGCCTTCGGCCATTCTGGCAAATTCCGGCGTCGTTCAGGTCTCAGGACAGGCGAATTTCCTCAATCGTCGTGGTACCGGCATCCTGGTGGAAGACCTGATGCCATTGGGAACATCGCAGAGTCGCGTTCTGTTTACTGCTCCGGTCAATATCAACGGATTGGATACAGGTTTTGCCGGAACCGATCCGGCCATCCACTTCAATACTCCGACCGGAACATTGCAGTTCTTTAATATTGTGAATATCGACCGCTCTCTGGGGAACGGTGTTGAAATCGCGAACATCGCGGATGACGGAACGACAAACGCCGCATTCTTCATTGCCGACAACACGATCAATATCAGCAATGTCAATCAAATCTCGTTCAATGTCAGTGGCGTTGAAAAAGAGGCATTTAACGTTCGAACCGGCGGACTCATGATCAACAATCGTGGTTCCGCAGGATCGACCGGCATGCAGGGAGCCGGTGTGGTTGTCTTTGACTTCGCGGGAACAGCCGCATTTACCGGTCAAACGACGGTCAACAACCAGAACAATTCCTTCGCAAATGCGATCACCATTCTCTCCAACGATCCGGTCACCTTCGACAAGAGTGTGGGCGGGATCAGCTTCGGCTCGATCAATGTCGCCAACCAACTGGGAGCCGGGTCCTACGGTGTGCTTGTGAGAGACAACATCAAAGAAGGGGGAGTCAACCTGGGAAGTGTGAGCGTCACAGCAACGAATGCAGAAGGGATTCTGCTGGAAAACAACCGGAGCGTGACCATTACAGGGGGAACGATCGATACGACCAACTCCCGCGCCATCACCGTACAGACAACCGGCACCGGCGTCCCTGGTACGACCGATCCACAACAACACTTTGTCCGTCTCGATTCGGTCACCGCCGAGGGGGCTGATTACGGAATTCTCGTCAATAACAGCCAGGGGCAATTTATCGTCTCTGGACAGACCGGTGTGAACGGTTCCGGTGGAACCATTTCCGACATGTCCGTCGCGGGAGCATCGTTCCAGAACACACAGGTCGTCGAACTGCAGAATATGAACTTCAACGGGAACCAGCGCGGAATCGTGGGGCAAAGCCTTCTTCGAAACAGCGTGTCCGGTGATGTCGCGTCGATGTTCCTGAACAATGTGAGCGTCAATGCGTCGGATGCCGAGGGGATCTTCCTCAACGATGTCCGCACATTCATACTGCAGAATTCACGTATCACCAATAACGGAGCCGTCGACGGAACTGAACAGATCGACTTCCTGGCCAGCACCGCCCGGGCGGATCTCAACAATGACTCGATCCTCGAAAACGTGAATTACGTTGCGAGAATCCTGAACAACAACATCACAGACAGCCGGACAGCCAACGCGGGGAACGCAAACATGATCTTCGTGCGTACCGCTGCGGGAATTTCTCAGCCGGTGAATCTGGATCTGCTCTTCCAGAACAACGGAGCCAACGGACTCGACGCGGTTGTCTCCAACCGGTCGAATGCCTCGGCCCTGAATGTCACCTGGACCGGAGATGTGTCTTCGACCATCTCAGGAAACCGGTTTGAAACCCTGACCGGCGCCAATCAGACAGCGATCAGAATGGTCGTGACCGGTAGCGGAGACGAAGTCAATATCTTCAACAACTCCTTCCTCGGCACCGGAAACGGCGCCACCGGGATTTATGGAGATTTCCTGAATACCTCGACGATTTCCATCCGCGACAATCAGCAGCGTGATGAAGACGGGAACCTGATCAACAACTCTGGCATGCTGTTCACCGGGCTGGGGTCGACAGGAATTAACCTGAGTGTCCAGGAATCCGGCAGCTTTATCGATGTTTCCAACAACCTGATCCAATTCGGCAGCAACGCCCGAAGTGGAACCGGCATCCAGTTCTCGCACATCGTCGGAAGTGCATCGGGAGGGACAACCGTGGCGATCAACGGCAACACCATCGAACTGTACCCGAACAATGTCGGAACGATTATTACCCAAGAGGTCGGGATCAACTTCGTCAGTATTCTGGGAAGCATCACGCTGCAGGGAACCGAAAACAACTCGGTCTTCCCGCAACAGTTCCTGCCATTCTACTATGACTTCCTGCCTTTGACCTCGAATCAGTTCATTGGCACCATCATCGTCAACAATCAGGCGGTCCCACAGTAAGCGGAACGGTTCGTTCGACCGCATAACAAATGTTTCCGGTCATCAAACAAAGAACCCGCATTGTTCAACACAATGCGGGTTCTTTTGTTTTTTGTATGACAACGGCATCTCGTTGAGGAGAGGAAGCATTCCATCTGTATTGAGTTGGAATGTATTCCTCAAAACCGGATCAACGATAAACCCCTGCGTAATACATTCTGCCGCTGGCACTTCGGGCGGCCCCGAAACCAACGCTGCCGTTACGGCTTAATACCCAGGCGCGATGTCCTGGAGAGTAAATCCACCCTTGCATGCAGGCTTCGGCATTGGGATACCCCATGGCAATAATCTGTTCTCCGCCGCCATGATACATGACATCACGGGCAGCCATATTCTGTGCCCATCGCTGAGCAACATTGCACAGATTTTCGTCCAGTGTTTGTGCCGGAAGACTGTACTGGGCTCGGTGCCGGTTCGCAGCGTTGTAGAGAGCCTGAATTGTCGGGTGCTCCGTCAATGCCTCTTTCTCTGAAGGGGTCGCGGCAACAAACATCACTGAAAACACGAGCGCGAGCAGTCTTAACTTCATCATACGTCGTCAATCCTTTTCCTGGGTTGAATACCGACTCTCATTCCGTAAGGCATTCCAAAGGTGACTTCCCTTTGTGAGTCGGGATTCAAAACCGCCGTCCTGAATGACAGCGGCGGTCTCCTTCCACAACAATTCGATTCCGATGGGAATGGGGACCAAACCAAGCGGTAATCCTCCTTGAGGGAGACCAAACCTTCAAGCGCTCTCGTGGCAAGATTGTCCGACTATTTCAAACAGCCAAATTGGGGACTCAGGGAGGTTGACAGACAGGTCAAAACACCCTAATCGACAACAGTCTAGACAAAATGGGGAACTTTGATGCATTCTAGTCATTGCGAAATCCAGTTCCCAAAGTGACAACGCAAAAAGGCCCTGATCTCGAAGGATCAGGGCCTTTTTTACGGTGGCGGTCACCCCCCGGCGATGCCAACCGCATCGATTCCGGTGTCTCGGTTTGTTTGGGGGGAAGGAGTGAAAAATTCGAAATTCAGTAACACA
>DATMFC010000345.1:0-4552 GCA_035556335.1 Planctomicrobium sp.
CGGAGAATACCGAGGGGCCACCGGCATCGGCGCGGTCTCCTACGGCACCCGGCCCAACGCCCCCCTGGTCGGCCTCTCCTTCACCGCCGATCTCTGATCGCCCAAGAACACCGGAACGCCTGCGGAAGCGCCGACGCTCCTTCCGCACATGCCATCGTAGCATCGGCACACAACTGCATCCTTATTTTCATTGCATCCACATTTTTTAATCATTTAAGACAAACTCGCCAATGGGCTTCATACTGTATCACCCCATTGGCGACTCATTGCCACTTGTTAAATCTGACAAGCCGAACTGGGCTGCCCCTTGAGCACTCTGAATCAACACAAATCCAAACACAACCATCTATCACTAGGCTCACCTGCCTCGACATCATCGAATTTTACTCAATCCGCCACCTCACATCATGCAATCACGCATTAAACAAGGTACGCAAAATAGGAATTTTTTTACATCACGTTCTTGAAATGGCAAAGGTCACCCATATATTCTAGTTCCACCTAGGAAGCGATTTGAGACAAATGAGCGTTCATAAACCATCACCTCCTTATTCTATCGTTGTCGAGAAAAGTCTCGAAGGAGTGACAGTCCTAAAACCACATGGGACCAATTTACTTGTCCAGCGATTCCGCCAGGATGATTTCAGTGAACTTTCTCGCGAAGCGATTTTCGTCATCTTATCAAGATGTTTTACAACTAATTAATCATGAATTTTTTCTTGTCGCACCGAAAATGAAACATCGGGACAAGTTGCGAGGTTTTCATCTTCTCGGTCGCACTTGCGTGCCAGGAGAGTGAAAGCGAGTTGAAATCGATCGATCTGGTTGTCGTGATTATTGAGATACTGTTCTCCTAATAAAGGGGGGGGCGACTTCGCCGAACTGATCCTAGCGCACCCACAATTCGTTGGTGGTTTTTCCACAACCCGAAGAGGATCAAACGCCTCTTTGATTGCGTCAGGCGCGTACTGACCCGATGAAGGTCGATGCCGACCCATACCAGAGTCGTTTCGAGAGAGCGAAGCCCAACTCACCTGTTCGACCCAACGACATCATTGAAGAATTCAGGCGAAGACGCCCCCGGTTGATCGAGCAACAATGAAAACACCCACGGCGCTCCGCTTCCTTAGCGCGGCCACCTTCCCCTTGATGCAAGACCTCGACGGATCCAGGCAACAATCTCAGGAGAATCTAGGCAATTCCATGGGATGATTCTTATGAATGATCCAAGCTTTCGCGGCGATTGAGTTCACACTTAATCCCACATTCGTAAACTCTCTCAATCAATGTCCTCACAAGAGATCCAACAAGTCACACTGCGCTCTCGGTAGAGCAAAATATCAATTTGATATCGCTCTGCGCAAAATCGGTTTCCCAAATTGCACACTTCGGCTGCACAATCGATCAAAAAAAACGGATTTCCTGTGTAACGGGCGAGCGACATGACAAGAGATTTTTCCAACCATTGCTCGCGTTTACTCTCTTGGTCCTGTTCCTCACAAACTCGACTTACAACAACGATTTTCGTCTCCTCCAGATGAAATCCCGAGGAATCGCCTCCTCGATCCGCACCTGCGTGCCTTTCCAACTTGAATCTACATCTCCTGGAGTTCTGGCCGTGAGCATCTTTCATCCTCGGAAGTTCGGATCCACTCGCAAGAATCCAACCTCCCAGAGAGCGAGCCTTTCACAACGTCAGACAAGAAAATTAAGCTTCGACTGGTGTGAGGACCGAACCCTGCTTTCGACGCTTAACTGGGCAAACCGCAACGCTTCGAATTTCGCCATCTACGGTTCCAATGAAGCCAACGCTCGAGCTATCGTGGATCGTGTCCTCAACGATTGGGGCACCGTCATTGATCAGTTCAAATTCGATGGCGGCGGAAACACCTTTAACATCAACATTTCCGCCAGTGATCTCGGCGTAGATCCTGATCTCCAAACCACCCTTGGCTACACTCACAACATTGCTCACCAGGCAAGCACAGGCAAACCCATTTCCGCCTCGATCGAATTGGACGACGATGCGGCCTCTCAGGGGTGGTTCTTCGACACCACGCCTTCTGACGACGCGGAATTCACCGAGTTAGTCAACGTCTACGCTGCACGAGGGTCGGTGTCCGGCTACGATTTCTACAGTACAATCCTCCACGAAGTTGGGCACGCAATCGGGATCGCCTCCCGAAATGACCTCGCAATTGATCAGTATCTCTCGCCCGAGTTCAGCACCGACACCACCCAGTACACCCTCAATCCTCCTGTACGCCAAGATGCTCCGCTCGACACGCCATTTTCCGCCACAATGTTCGACAGTGAGGACAATGGACTCCACACAGACAGTACCGCTTATCCACAAGATCTAATGAACGCGTTCGACCATCCGAGTCAACGCAAATTGATTAGCGACCTAGACGCAAAAATTCTTGGTCATTCATATGATTACACCATCACACTTCCGTCGACGATCAACACATTCCTGACCAACTTCGATGCGACGACCGGAGTGCTGACGGTCAACGGCGCTCCGGGCGATAACGACGACACCATCATCATTGATGGGGCCGGTGGCATCCGGGTCAACGTGAATGGTTTCATCGAAACCTATAGCGCGGCCCAGGTCACCTCGATCAACGTGCTTTCCGGTGACGGAAATGACAGACTGTTCCTCAACGTGGGCAATCCCGACATCCTGCGCAAGTCGATCTCCTTCGACGGGGGAGATGGCGACGACCTGCTCGTGGTTACGGGTAACCCCTCAACACCCGTCATTCAAACCATCTATACCACCGGGCCCTTCTTTGACGAGGGGACCATCGACTATCTTGATGGCTCCCTGGCCTCGTTGATGTCGGTCTCCTTCACGAATCTGGAGCCGGTCGAGGATCTCGTTCCCTCGCTCTCTCTGGTGATTAACGACGGGGCTTTCGCCAACCAGATGAACTTGGTCACGGGGCCAATTTCCACAGTCCCCGACCCTATTACTGGGCTCTTCGCACCGACTTATCAGGTCAACTTCGGTGGACTCGCCGAGTTGATCAACTTCCGCAACAAGTTCTCCGTTACGCTCAACGGCCTGGGTGGAGCGGATCATATCTTGATGGATCTTCCCAATACCCTTGGGGACTTCCTCACCTTTGTCGGTCTGAACGGCGGTCTTAACGATGACACCATCTCGGTACTCAGGACTCCGTCAGGCGTCCTAACCACAGCCGACACAGGCGCGAGCACCGTTGGCTCAGTCTTCATTGGTTCCACGCCAGCCACGTCCGGGTTGGGCGTGGGGACCCTTTCCGGCATTCAAGGGATCGTGACGGTTGCCGCGACCGGCGGTTCCAACGTCCTGGTCCTTGACGACTCAGGCACGGTCGCCAATCGGTCGATCACCATCAGTTCCAACATTGTCACGTCCCCAGACTTCGCCCCAATTCTTTACACGGGGAGCCAGAGCCAGTTCTTCAATTATCTCGGCGGCACGGGAGTTAACACCTACACCATCAACTCCACGGGCGCCTCACAGATCACCACGATCACCGACGGCGGCAATGTCAGCAACTGGACGATCAATGGTCCGGGGCTGGTCGGGTCGAACACGTTCAATGGCCTCTTTGGCTCGGATGCCTTTGTCCTGAATACGGGAACGGGCATCACGGCTAGCAGCGTGACGATCAATGCCGAGCCCGACCCATTCCTGAACGTCGGCGATTCGGTGGTGATCAACGGACTCACGGTCCTCTCCTTCTCTCCCGTGGTCATGAGCCTGCTCGATCCCACTGGTGAATCCACCTTCTTCGGATTTGGAACGCCGGTCAATCTGGTCAACGCGCTCGACGTGACTTTCAACGGCTCCTTCTTCGAGCAGTTCACCTTCGTTGATAATTCCAATCAGGTGCTTGGAAGCGCGGAGGATCCCGCGTCGGGTATCGTCGTCGCCCCGCTCGGCTTCGCATCGGGCCGACTGGTGATCAACGGAGGCCCATCCAACTTCTCCCAGCAACTGAACGTCAACGGAGTTCTCGGGTTCGGTGTCAACGGAGATGGGGACGGCTCGGGGGACCTCGATGTCATCACCGTCCTGGGCACAAGCACCCTCGGCTTGGATTCCGGCCCACCCTTCAACGAGCCTGTGTCGTTCGACGGAAGTGATACCATTGTTGTCAGTGACCAGGAGGTCCGCGTCACCAACACGCTGAACGGCCTGCTTTTGCCGGTGACACTCGGCCAAACGGCGGGGGCCGTCACGTTCAGCCGACTCCTGGTGCGGGGAGGTAACGAAGCCCCACAGGTGGGTGATACTTTCTTCGCAACCCCTTCCGCCCTGATCGACATCATCATTGATGGAAACGACCCAACCCAGCCCGCCTTGCCGGGCGACACCTTGAACATCAACACGGTCGGCGCGGCGGTGATCTATACCGATCCCACCCTCGGCCCCCCATCCTATCGGATCGGCGATGCCGCCAACCCAGGCAGCTCGATCGGTTTCACGAATATCGAAACCATCAACCTGACATCCAACAGCGAACGCGTCATCTTGCTGGGCGACCGCGGCCAG
>DATMFC010000346.1:0-10103 GCA_035556335.1 Planctomicrobium sp.
CTATCTTCGAGAGCGAACAGATATCCCATTCGAGATGCAGCCCCCCTGGGTGATTGCTTTTCCGCTGGTGGATACCAATAACGGCTCCTGGGCGGAACGTCTGCTGAATGATATCGAACTCATAGCGGGGCCGCGTGAGAAGCAAGGGGCCTGGTATGGAACCAATGCGGCCAGTTTCGCTGCGGCTGGAGTTCCGTCGGTCGTTTGCGGACCGGGTTCCATCGCTCAGGCACATACATCAGACGAGTGGATTGAAATTGAACAATTGAAACTGGCAAGCGAGATTTATTATCGTTTTTGTCTCGACCATCTTGACGCATAGTTCAGTTGTGCAGAATCAACCTGTAACAAATATTATGTTATGCATTACTGGCCACTTTTCTGAAAAAGGGCTTCTCCATTTCTAAAGCCACATCGACCGTCGTTCTGATTCTTCTCGTTGTCGCAATCGGCATTAACTATGTCGATCGCGGAAGTCTGGCGATTGTTAAAACGAATATCGCTGGAGAATTTCAGCTCGATGATGTTCAGATGGGGCTGCTCTTCTCGGCGTTCTTCTGGAGTTATGCTCTGTCGCAGATTGTGGCAGGCTGGTTTGTCGACCGGTTCGATGTGAAATGGCTCTACGCCGGGGGTTTTGTCCTCTGGTCTGTCGCCACCATTCTGATGGGGTTCTCGTCCGGATTTGCGATGTTTCTGACGCTCCGTCTGATTCTTGGACTGGGAGAAAGCGTGGCCTATCCTGCGACGTCGCGCATGATTGTGATGAACTTTGAAGAACACCGTCGTGGACTGGCAAATGCTCTGATCGATGCAGCCACCAAACTGGGACCGGCACTGAGTCTTCTTCTTGGTGGATTATTGGTGTCCCGTTACGACTGGAGAGTTTTATTTCTTGTTGTCGGAATCGGAGGCTTATTCTGGCTCCCTGCCTGGCTGATACTCGTTCCATCCCAGAAGAAATCACCTCAGCAGTCAGGTGATAGAATGACTCGCCAGGTGGGTTTCCGTGACCTGTTAGTTCGCAGAGAAGTCTGGGCAACTTCGATCGGTTTCTTTTGCCTGGGATACACCTGGGCCTTTCTGCTCTCCTGGCTTCCGGCCTATCTGGAAGAATCGCGAGGATTTGCGAAGGGGACCATGGCAATTCTGGGTTCGTTGCCTTTTCTATCAATGGCGGCAACGGCAATCTTCGGTGGCTGGCTGGCCGACTTTCTGATTCAGCGTGGTTCCACACCAACACTGATTCGCAAAAGTTTTCTGATTGTGGGACTACTGCTTTGTTCAGTCTTTCTCACCGCATCAATGTTAACAAACGATGCGCATCTCTGTGTGATGCTGCTTTGCCTGGCCTGTGCCTCGCTTGGATTTTATACAGCGAATGTCTGGGCGATGACGCAAACTCTGGCGGGACCCTCTGCTGCCGGACAATGGACCGGATTTCAGAACGCGATCGGGAACATGGGGGCCGCCCTGTCACCAGCATTAACCGGCTGGCTGGTGAAAGAAACACAAACCTATTCCTCGGCCTTTATCGCGGCAGCATCGGTGCTGATTGTCGGAGTGTTCGCCTATGCATTTCTCATTCGACAGGTTGCTCCATTAAACTGGAATGAGACTTCTCCATCACTGTCACCGAACCACGCAGGATCCACTCCATGACTCTTCCTTCCGATGATGGTCTTTTGTCGCGACGGTCGTTGATCAAGGTCACTGCACTGGCAGCAGTCCCATTTATGATTCGTGCAACCCCAAGTCGTGCGGCTGATATTACGGGGGGATTGATTGACGCCCACGTTCATGTCTGGCCGGCAGAGACCACGCGCTATCCTGTTGCCGAAGGGTTCAAAAAAGAGAATGTGCAGCCCATCAGTTTTACTCCTGAAGAACTGTTCGCGGAATGCCGCCCGCAGGGAGTCACGCGGGTTGTTCTGATTCAGATGAGTTTCTACAAGTTCGATAATTCCTATATGCTCGATGCGATCCGTCAGTATCCGGACGCATTTCGAGGAGTCGCTATTGTCGACGAGAAGCAGGCCAACGTCGGTGACACGATGAAGGAACTCGCAAAATCCGGAGTGACCGGCTTTCGACTCTATGCAACAAAACCAGCCGTTGAATCCTGGTTGAATGCCACGGAAATGAATGCGTTCTGGAAACTTGCCGCTCAAACCGGACAGGCGGTTTGCCTGCTTTCAGACCCCGATGCCCTCCCGGCGATTGACGCGATGATCAAGAAGCATCCGGAGACCACGGTTGTGATCGATCACTTCTCCCGAATTGGAATGAGCGGGACGATTCAGCAACAGGATCTCGACAATCTTTGTCGGCTGGCTCGGTATCCAAACGTCTTTGTGAAGACCTCGGCGTTCTATGCTCTCGGCAAGAAACAGGCTCCCTATACAGACCTCGGCCCAATGGTTCGCCGCTTGCGTGATGCATATGGAGCGAAACGACTGATGTGGGCCAGCGATTGTCCGTTTCAAGTTCAGGGCGGACACACTTATGGAGAGTCCATCTCGCTGATTCGAGACAAACTCGATTTTCTCACCCAGGAAGAGAAGTCCTGGATTCTTGCGAAAACAGCAGAAAATGTTTACTGGACGAGTTCGAATTCCTGAATACTCCCCTGGATCATCGAAGCGTCAGGAGTTTCGGTCTTTGAAAATCTGTTCGACAAAGTTCTTCAGGTTGTCGTTCAGTTTCGGTCGCAGCCAGGCACTCACCGTTTCGGGAGAGATTGTTTCTCCGTTGTATGACAAATCTCCCGATTTGGCATCGGAGAGAAGGTCACGTAAGGCATCGATCGTGACCAGCATCTCGGCATCCGGAGAAAGGAGAGTTGCTCCCTGTCGTTCCAGTTCTTCGAGTGATTCCCGTGTCTTCTTCGCTCCGGAAGAAATGGGCAATCGGGCATCACGAAGAAGGATCATCCGCTGGACACGTCGCTGGGCCACCTGATCGCGAAGACGCCGGAACTGCGACTGTAAACTGTTCATGTTTGATTGCGTGCAACAACTGACCCCCACCCGGGCCAGCCCGTATTCGAAGACCAGAGAGACGTCCGGTAATTCTTTATCCTCGACAAGACGCTGATCCGGTTTCAGTAACAGGCAAAGCATCGGCAATCCATGACGGAGGATTTCTTCCGACTGATCCGAAGTGTTATCGGCCCGTTTCCAGTCAAGAATTCCCTGCCATGTCTGTTCAAGAAATTCATCCGGCCGTCCGGTGACCCGGCCTTGCAATAACTCGGTGACAATCTCTGTAACAATCGGGGTTCCATGCAGGCGGTTTTCGAAACGTTCCGCACACAAGGCGAATAATCGTCGAGGAGTGACGGGACGATCCTGCTGAAACAGGTTCTCGAATTCTTGAGACAACAACGGCCATGCCGGTTCGGCGTTGAGATCCTCTTCAATCGGGGCTTCGAACTTCGCTCTTCGAACAGCGATCAAGTCCTGTGCTTCCGTCCGATTCAACGGGTCGAGTGAAAGCGATCCGAGTGAGGTCATGCGATCGTAGTCGGCACTACGGGCGTGATCTTTCAGTTCCGTCGCAAAGGCCGACTGCACGCATGAGACCAGCAACACGTTTTCAGTGCTGTCATGCAATGTGCTGATCAGTTTTCCGAATGCGAACAAACCTTCGGTGTCGCGCGGGGTCAATTGCAGGGCTTCGACCTGATCGAGCCCCATCACAATCGGCAGACTGTGACCAGCCAGCCTGCAAAGCATCACCACGACACGCTGGGCTTCTTCTTCCCGTTCTTCTTCGGTTCCTTCTTCCTGAGAAAGGTTGAGCGGAACCAGCGCGGCCTCGGGGAGAATGTCTCCACTCAGCCAGGCCCGTAAATCACGACGGTGCCGGTTGAATGCCAGATGTTCGAAGGCAATTGCGGTGTTGCGGTCCAGATCAAGGTGGGTCGCAATGCGGTCGATCAGTTCGGAGAGTTCTTCCGGGTGCTCCTGCTGCATGAACTCGATCCAGGGTTCAAGATCCCCGGTGGCGACACGAATTTCGGCAAGGCGGTGCGAGAGGATGCGATCGAATTGAGAGCGGTTTCCGGCAATCGGACGGAACCAGTCGTTAACGAGCGTACGTCGAATCGTTCGCCAGATCATTCTGGAACTGGTTTGAAGTCGAACCCAGACAAAAAGATTTTCCTCCCGATCGGTCGCGGAAGGAGCGTTTGGAGTGAGATCGGTGCGAAGCCGACTGAGCAGGTGTGTTTTTCCACTTCCGGCTTCTCCATGAATCAGCAACCCGGCCGATCGATGATTCTGGCGAACCTGTTGCAGTCCGGTCAGACACTGCTCGTAGACGGCGTGATGGATTCCCGGCACGTCTCCAAACTGGATACGCCACGGGTCAGCGACAATGCCGTCTCGAAACGGATTCATGGCAGTAGTGTCCTTGAGTTCTCACGACAGCCCGGTCAGATCCCCGATGCAGTGCAATGGAGCCTGAGTACCTCACCTCGTACGTAGGAGAACAACTCTTTTGAACAAATCGTCCTGAAGTATTTTCAGGAATTCAGAAACCACGAATCGAACCAATCTGACGAATGAATTCCTGATGAACGCTGATCAAAAAAATCGTGTGATTCGTTTTATTCGTGGTTCCTTCTCTCTCTCCTGATCAGATTCCAAAAGCCGGGTCTCAGCCGGATCAAGGGGAAATCAAACAATACATCACAAGGCAATCTGTTCCCTGATTTCCGAGGAGCGGTACTGAGTCATACGACACGGTTACACGACAGAGTAACAAGACAAGTCATGGATTGCATGATCCGTTTTTGAATTCACCGCTGACAGAATCACAAATCATGGAACCGTCTTGTTTGTCTGCAGGGCCAGTTGTTCGCGATGCCAGCGCCGTTCCAGAAAGAACGTTCCCGTCGGCACGATGGAAGCGATCAATGCCTCTGCGATTCTGTAGAAGGACCAGCGAAAGGTCCAGGCCCCCCAGGCCACGGCCAGAATGTAAAGAATAAACAATCCCCCATGAAGGGCTCCGACGATTTCGACCATGTGAGGAAGCCCGGCGGCGTACTTCAACGGCATGGCAATCAGGAGCAGGACCAGGAACGAAAGTCCTTCCAGAAAACCGACGACACGCAGGGAAATCAGGGTGTTTTTGGGGTTCATTTATGAAAATTCTCGGCTGGAAATTCAGGCTGGCTGGAAATTCAGGGAAAATCGCGACTCAGATCGCAAAAACTGGCAGTGTGTCACTTGGACATGTTTGATAAGGTCCCGCGCCAGACATCATGTCAGGGAGACCAGAATTACGGAAGGAATCGCGAGTTTCTTTTTTATCGGGGGCGTATAATCCAGAAGAAAGCGATTCTTGAACAGAAAAACCGTGTTCACCGTGAAATGGATCTGGCCTATTAAAAGCAAAAAAACTCTTCCTTCCCAGGAATGGATGAATGATTACAACGTCAGTGGCGAGAACCGAACATCGATCCGGGTTGCCAGATTCTCATGTGGCAGTCTCCCGTCGGATCGTGGTTCTCGGAGCCAGTAACGTCACATTCGGCTTCCCGCTGATTGCATCTGCGTGCCTGAATTCTTCCTCTTCCGGTGGGACTGAATTGCATGCGGCGCATGGACACGGCCGCTCATTCTGTAATCGCAGCTTTGTTCTGAATCGGGGGTTGCCTCCTCTGCCTGAGTGCCGCATCTGGGAAGAACTGAATTCACGCCCGCCCGTGAAAGAATCCTGGGCACTCCTGACGGATGTCGGAAATGATCTGATTTATGGGCTTCCTCCTGAAGAGGTGGCTGATAAAGTCGAAGGTGTTATTCGGCAGATCGGGCAATTGGAGATGCCGTTCACCTATGTCGCCCCTCCTTTGGAACGCATTCTGAAACTGACACCCTGGCAATACCGGATCACCAAGAAAGTCCTCTTTCCCGGCCGGACGGTTCCCTGGGAAATCCTCTCGGAACGGGTCGTGGAACTGGACTCCATCGTCACCCAGCTGGTTCAGAATGCCGGTGGCCAGGTGCGTCGTCCACGACTGGAATGGTACGGCATTGACCCCATTCATATTTGCCCGCAACAGCGCGTGGCAGCATGGAACGAAATTCTGGAAGCCTGGCCTTTTCCAGAGAAGCCACAGACCCGCTGGCCCGGCTGGAATGCCGCCCATCGGTTCTGGCGACTGGCGCCAATGGAGCGAAGTTATGGAAAACGGTCCTATGTGACGTCTCAGCCCTCTCTTGTCAGAGCCGAAAAGGGCTCGATCTGGCTGTATTGAGGGACGCCAATCGCGTGACGTGGCAGAATGAATGGTTGTGGGAAGTTTCGAATTGATAATCCATTGGATAAACGTGAACAATTGTTCCGCAAATTCCGATAGTGCATTGAGCTTTCGGATTGTCTCGATTCCCACATTTGCGGTAGCCTCCCGATGATTGTTGAAATATTTTCACGGGAACAAAGCCTGATGAGCGGTTCTTTCATGACACCGAAACTCCTGACAGTGGCGGTGTTCAGTCTTGTTTATTCGCTTTCCGTCCTGCCAGTTCATGGCATGGGGGGAGAAGCCATTCCATTGCCGTCGGACCCGTCTGTGGCGGTCGTGGAACTCTGGTATGTCGATCGGGGAGAACTGCGCGAACCGGAAGTGGCCGTCTTCGCAAATGGTCGCGTCCGGGTGAACGTCGGCGATGGTTCCTTATGGGGAGAACTGGAACCGGAACAGGTTCAGTCCCTCGTTTCCTCATTGATTCAACGAGACGACTTCAAATCACTGAGAACCGAAAAAATTCAGGCGGACGTTGAAGCGGAATCGGCGAAAACCGGGCTCTCCTGTGTCATCAGTAATGCTGGTGACACCATCATTCGGGTACGAACCGCCACCGACTTATACCGCATCGACGGACATGCCGTTGGACTCCTCGCGACCCGGTTTCCCCGTTGTCAGTCACTTCAGAAATTGTATTCCGCGCAGTGCCGACTGGAGAACGTTCGGGCAGTCATCATGGTCGGTGGACCGGAAGCCGCGGAACGAATCGCCAAGCTGGCTCAACTGCAGGTTCAAAGTCATTACGGAGGGTCCATCGAGGTCAATCCGGGACATCTTTCCATGGTTCGTCTCCTCGCTGACGGAACCCGATTCTGTCAATTTCTGGTGAGGACGGCCACTGATGAACCATCCTCCCCACGGGTGATTACCGTGTTTGAATCTCCCGGAGAAGTTCCCCGAATCAGCATTCTGCCGGAAGGGCCCACCCTTCGATGAATGACACGGGCCACGCGACTGGAACAGCAGCAACCGGAACGACCGGAACACAGGTAATTGAGCCAGAAACGACAGTCGATCCGCGTCATCGCAACTGGGTCTGGCGCAGTATTCAACTGTTGATGCAGAACATTTTTGTCTTCTGGTTCCGTTACCGGATCACCGGACTTGAACGACTCCCCGACGGCGGCGCTCTCCTGTTGGTGAACCATCAGAGCTTCATCGATCCCCTTGTTGTGGCGGTGGGAATGAAGCGACCAGTCAGCTATCTCGCCCGACATGATCTGTTTCGGGTGCCGGTGATTGGCTGGATCCTCAAGAATACCTATGTCATGCCGATCCGTCGCGATTCAGCGGGAACGGAGAGTATTCGACTGGCAGTCGATCGACTGCAGCAAGGCTATTACGTAGGACTTTTTCCAGAGGGAACCCGGACTCGGGATGGATCACTTCAGGAGATCAAGCCGGGGTTTCTTGCCATTCTGCGTCGCGTCAAAGTTCCTGTCGTGCCGGTCGGTGTTGCCGGAGCGATTGATGCATATCCACGCGGAGCGTTGTTCATCCGACCTTATCCGGTTCGCGTTTCCATTGGGGATCCCATCACGGTTGAGGAAGTTCAGGAACTGACTCAACGGGGACGCGAACAGGAGTTGCTCGAACGGATCCGCTCTTCCATGCTACAATCGCTGAGTGAAGCCAACGACATGCTGGCACGATGACCATTCAGACTTGTAACCGCTCGAAACCCGGAAGAAATATGACCGACAACACCGTGCCTGCTCCTGATGTTGTACTGGATCTGCTGTCGGCATACCGTCGTTCAAAGACCATGTTTGCCGGGGTTCAGTTAGGAATCTTTGACACTCTGAACACGTCTCCGGCGACCGTTGCTCAACTTTCACAGCAGCTGCAATGCAACGAATCATCACTGGAGCGGTTGCTTGATGCTCTTGTCGGATTGAATCTTCTGAGACGAGACGGCGACCGTTATCACAACACTCCCGCAGCGGACACTTACTTAACGGCATCCAGCCCACGACGCATGACAGGGTATATCAATTACTCGAATGCCGTTGCCTGGAAGTTGTGGGGGAATCTTGAAGGGGCCATTCGGGAAGGGTCCCATCGCTGGAAGCAGACATACGGCTGGGATGGACCGATTTTCGACAACTTCTTCAAGGATGATCATGCCAAACGGGAATTCCTGATGGGAATGAACGGCTTCGGAATGATCAGTTCTCCACATGTGGTGCGTGCGTTTGATCTGTCCCGTTTCAAACAGATGGTTGATGTCGGCGCGGCAACCGGCCATCTGGTGATTGCGGCCTGTGAGGCATATCCTCAGTTACGTGGAACCGTTTTCGATCTCCCGCAGGCGATTCCACTCGCCACCGAGATTGTACAACAATCGACCGTCGCCGATCGCATTGATCTGGTGGGAGGTGACTTCTTTGCTGATCCACTTCCACCGGGAGACCTGTATGCCGTCGGGCGAATTCTGCATGACTGGAACGAAGAACAGTGTCTGACGCTGTTACGGAAGATTCACGCTGCCCTCCCCGAAGGAGGAGGTCTTCTCGTCGGGGAAAAGATGATTCGGGACGACCGCACTGGTCCCGACTGGGCACAGATGCAGGATCTGAACATGCTCGTTTGTACTGAAGGCCGGGAACGCCCGCTCTCAGATTACAAGCGACTCCTGACAGCCGCCGGATTCTCTCACGTCGACGGCAAAGTCACCGACTCCCCATTAGATGCCATCCTGGCCATTCGATAGCGAGAACGATTCTTGTCGAGTCGTGGGCGTTGGATGTCATACTCGCATTGCGTTAGGACCGCCCTGAATATTGCTGTCGTTTTTATAGAATAGGTGTGTCGTTCGAATTCGGGAGGAGATTTCGTATTCGACGGTCCGGGTGGCCGAGGTTGGAGCGTACTCGCGAAACCCCGGAACGAGTTCAAAGAGGAGTTGAATTCATTGTTCGCTCTCTTAACTCTTCGCGATCGACCGGGGTTTCCTTCGCTTCGCTCTGTCCAACCCCGGCCACACTCACGACACGACACTTATTCTCAGGACGGTCCTTATCAGCGAGGGTTCAGACAGAACGTCCAAGTCTATCCATATAGAAAAGGCAAGGAGCCAGGCAGGAGCTTCCCCCTCCTTGAGAATTGCACTTCTTGTAAACAAGCGAAACCCGATCGATTGACAATAAATATTACACAGGGCAATACTTCCATACAGTGAATAGGGAAAGGAGTTGCAACCAGAAGCGGGTACACTTCAGATCGGTCAGGCTTTGAGACAGCAGTTCCCTCAGGATATGGAGCCCATTATGAAACACTTCGCCATGTTCGTTCTCGCCGTGTTGATGTTCTCGTCGCTTCCGAGCGCAGCTGAAGCGCAATGGACATATCGTCCGGTCATGGTGGCCCCTCGTGCTCCGATGCGAATGTACCGACGCCCCATGGTGGTTTATCGGCCAACAACGGTTGTTTATTCTCGCCGACGCCCCGTTATTGGCGGGTACTCCGTGCGTGTGCGGCCACGATATCAGCGTACAGTCATCTGGTAACAGAACGTCCTCAGCGATTCCGTCATTGGATGGGAGGGACTATTTGTCGATCGACACCGCTCGCATCCATCAAGAACAAACCTGAAACGAGATTTACCCCAACCCATGTTTCTTGAGTTTGCTGAAGAACGTACTCCGGGGGATTCCCAGCAGGCGTGCGGCTTCGGCCTTGTTGCCATCGCACTGTTCGAGTGCTTCGAGCAAGGCCGATTTTTCGTCACCTGAACTGCGGCGTCCCCGACCGGTTGTCACCGTCAGAGGACGGCGAGGAGCTT